>DAICYU010000211.1 GCA_027311485.1 Acetobacteraceae bacterium | reverse complement strand
AACCGCGATTTCATCGAAACCCTTGGTACTATCGAGAATTTGCGCGTCGAGCCCGATAGCGCCGCGAAGGTGGTGATTGATGAAGCCAGCGGCACGATCGTCATGGGCGCGAATGTGCGGATCAGCACCGTCGCGATCGCCCAGGGCAACCTGACCATACGGGTGACGGAGACGCCGATGGTCAGTCAGCCAAATGCCTTTGGCGCCGGCAAGACAGTGGTCACGCCGAACACCAACATTCAGGTGGACGACCAGCACGACCGCAAGCTGGGCATCCTGCAAAGCGGCACGACGCTGCGTGACCTGGTCGCCAGCCTGAACGCGCTGGGGGTCGGGCCGCGCGACCTGATCAGCATCCTGCAATCCATCAAGGCCGCCGGCGCATTGCAGGCCGATCTGGAGATCCGATGACATCGACGACGCTTCGGTCCGTGCCCACGGTCGCCGCCGCTCCAATGGCCGCGCGTCTGCCAGGATCGGCCGCTCCGGCGGCGCCGCGCCTGCCGGCTTCCGCCGATCCGGCCAGGATCATGAAAGCCGCCCGCGATTTTGAGGCGATGGCGATCGGACAACTCCTGCAGCCAATGTTCGACACGGTGGACACCGCACACGCCCAGTTCGGCGGCGGCGCCGGTGAGGAGGCGTGGAAGCCGATGCTGGTGCAGGAATACGCTCGGCAAATTGCCGCGCATGGCGGTCTGGGGCTGGCAAAGCCGATCTATGAAGCAATGCTGCGTATGCAGGGAGGCACCCATACATGAACACGGATCCGGCAGAGGCGGCCGAAGCGCTGGCCAGCGTGCTGATGCAGGAAAATGACGCGCTGCGGCGGCTCGATCTGCCTGCCGCGGTGGCGTTGGTGTCGGCCAAGCAGGCGGCGGTGAATGAGCTTCAGGGCGCGCCACCGTACACGATGACGCCGCGCATGGCTGCGCTGGCGCAGCGCCTGCATACTCTGGCGGCCGATAATCACGGGTTGCTGGAACGCGCCATCAGGGTGCAGGCGCAGGTGATCCAGGTTGTCGCCAGCGCCTGCAGGCCGCCGCCCGGCACGCTGTGCTACGGCCGGAGCGGCACACCGGCTGCGGCGCCCGCATCTGCGGTGGCGCTGTCGACCCGGGCGTGAAGCGCATCGCCGACATGCACCATTGCGATCGCTGCCCGGGAACCGGTGCCGGCCGGTGTCTGTTCCAGCCGCATGAGCATGCATGACGATATCCCGGAACTCGAGTCCGGCAGTGAGTCCGAACAGGTGGGTCAGACAGCCCCGAAGCCAGGCCCCGGCACCGTCGGCCCAGAAAGTGAAACGCGCGGAGGCCCTGAAGCGCCGGAGGAAAGCCTGGATGAGCGGCCGCCGGACGCCACACCCCGGCCAGGGCTGGGGCACCGCGCGGCGCTGCCGCCGGGAAGTCTGCCGGGTCCGTACCTGGATACCCAGGGCGACGAGAACCGTCAGCCCCCGGCCAATGCGCCCGCCCCGGTCAATCCGACAGCGATCGTCGGTCGCGATGTCGGTGCGTCGAACGGTGCTGAAATGCGGGAGAGGACCGGACGCCCGCGCTAAAGCGGGTGAGCCGGCAGCGGTCGGCAGATTTAACCCGGTGCGTGGCTCGGGCCCGCCTTCGGGCCGGGCCCCACTGTCGAACAAGGCCGTCGTCCTGTGTTAGCGTGTGCCCGCCACAGCGCAGGCAGCGACGTCCCAATGACCAGTCCCTATCAGACCCTTTCCAGCCGCATCGCCTACGAAAATCGCTGGACCCGGGTCCGGGAGGATCGGATCCGCCATCCCGATGGCTCGGATGGCCTGTATGGCGTCGTTGAGCGAACCGACTTTGTAGTTATCGTTCCCTGGCAGGACGGTCGCCTGACATTGGTGGAACAGTACCGCTACCCGGTTCAGGCGCGTATGTGGGAATTTCCCATGGGCATGTGGGAGCAGACACCCGATGTCGACCCGGCGCGCCTTGCCGCCGCCGAGTTGCAGGAGGAAACGGGGCTGACAGCGGGACGCATGCAGCACGCTGGCATCATCTTCCAGGGCCCCGGCTACTGCACCCAGCGCGGCCATATCTTTCTCGCCACCGACCTGACTCAAGGGCCGACCGCGCGTGAGGTCACTGAGCAGGATATGATCTGCCGCGAAGTCTCCCTGGACGCGTTCGAAGTCATGGTGCGCGAGGGCACGTTGCAGGACGCGATGACAGTGGCGGCGTTTGGCCTGCTCCGGCTCAAAGGCCTCCTGTAACCATCCCGCCAAGGCCCGATCGCACCCTTCGGCACCGCGGCAATCAGCGTAACTATGACTTCGGTTGTGACGTTCGCATTCATTGGCTGTTAGCCAGGCGGCTCAGTGCACGCCGCACTCGCGGCATCGACACATGCGACGGGGTCGCCAAGCCGCACGATGCCGGGTGTGAGGATCCGCGCGGTCAGGCCGCCATGGCCGCGTACCGCATTGTATCCGCCAGGACCGAAGATTTCTTCCATCCGCGAGCACGGGTGACATTCCCCGGTGATCTGCAACTCGACTGACCCGATCCGAACGCCGCGCGATTTCAGCGCGTGCGGGTTGATCCCGGCGATAACAATGTTGCGCCGCAGCATGCCGGGTTCGACGACGGTCCGACCGAGATAGGCGGCGATGGCGCCCAGCGCTTCCTGCGCGATCAAGGTCACTTGCCGCGACCGGCTGTTGCGGTTGGTATAATGATCGCCGGCCAGGCCGGTCAGCGGATCCAGTGCGCCTTGCCCGACCGGCGTCAGCGGCGCCCGCCTTGCCGGCCGCAGGCCGATCCAGACGACACGGCCCGGTCGCATCGGGGCCGACAGCAGGTTGAACAAAGTCCTCTGTGGCACGGGCGAACGCATCCTTTGCGGTTCAGTCACACTCGTTACGGTCGTTCACGCTGGACCGCGCGGCGGCACCGCTGTAGTGGAGCCACCATTATGCCCCGCACCGCGACAATCACCAGGGTTACCTCGGAAACCGACATCGCCTTGTCCCTGAACCTCGACGGGACGGGCAAGGCCGAGGTCGCGACTGGCATCGGCTTCCTGGACCATATGCTGACCGCGCTGGCGCGCCATGGCCTGTTTGATCTGACGGTCCAGGCGAAGGGCGATCTGCATATCGACTTTCATCACACGACCGAGGATGTCGGTATCGTGTTGGGAATGGCGTTCGCCCGCGCGCTGGGTGACAAGCGGGGCATCCGCCGCTTCGGCCAGGCGCTGCTCCCGATGGATGAAGCATTGGTGGAAGCTGCGGTAGATATCTCCGGCCGGCCCTTCCTGGCCTGGAACGTGAGCTTCGAACAACCCAAAATAGGGGAGATGGATACCGAACTGTTCGAGGAATTCTTTCGCGCCTTCGCCTTCAACGGGCTGATCACGCTGCACCTGACCCAGCGCACCGGCCGGAATGCGCATCATGTCGCCGAAGCCAGCTTCAAGGCTGCCGCCCGGGCATTGCGCATGGCCGTGGAACCGGATGCCCGGGTTGGTGACGCCATACCCTCCACCAAGGGGTCCCTGTGAAAATCTATACCGCGTTGCTGAAGCACGACGCCGAACCCGTCCTTGTGCGGGACGGGTTTGCCTGGGGCGCCTTGTTCTTCGGCCCGGCCTGGCTGGCGGTGCATCGCGCCTGGACCGCGGCGGCTATCAGCCTGGCCGCCTGCATCCTGGTCGTGGTCCTTGCGCCGCCTGACGTCGCGACGATCCTGTTGCTGGGTGTGGCGTTCATCCTGGGCCTGACCGGCGCGGATCTGCGGCGCTGGGCGCTGGAGCAGCGCGGCTACCTGTTACTGCACGTGCTGGCGGCCCGCGGCTGGGATGAGGCCTGGATGCGCCTGTTGGCCCACCGGCCGGATCTGGCTGAGCGGTTTCGGCCGGAGCCGGCTTGATGGAAATCGTGGTGGTTGATTATGGTAGCGGGAACCTGGCTTCGGCCTCCCGCGCGCTGGCGCTGGCAGCGGAACGCGGCGGGATCAACGCCCATGTGGTCGTAACCGCCGATCCGGGCGCGGTGCGTGCGGCTGACCGGATCGTTCTGCCAGGGCAGGGCGCTTTCGCCGACTGTGCCCGCGGCTTGGACGCAATACCCGGCCTGCGCTCGGCCATCGCCGCGGCGACCGACGACGGCAAACCGTTTTTGGGTATCTGCGTCGGCATGCAGCTTATGGCTGAACGCGGGCTGGAGCATGCGGTGACTCCCGGTTTCGGCTGGATCAAGGGCGATGTGGCAGAAATGCCGGCGCCCGGGTTGCGCCTGCCGCAAATGGGATGGAACGCGCTGAGCTTCGTGCCCGGGGCGCACCCGCTTCTGGATGGCCTGCAGCCCGGCGATCACGTCTACTTCGTCCACAGCTACGCGCTGACGCATGGCGATCCCGCGCAGACGATCGCGACGACCGACTACGGCGGCACGGTTCCGGCCTTCGTGGTCGCGGGCAATCGGGCCGGCACACAGTTCCACGTCGAAAAAAGCCAGGACATCGGTATCCGCATCCTGACCAACTTCCTGCGCTGGACTCCCTGATCATGTCAGGCACTCCGGAACCCGAGCTTCTGGTCGAGCGGCTGAAGGAATTCACCGACTCCGACATGCACGCGCTGTGCGAGGCGACGGACGCTGCGATCATCGATGGCGGCGGGTTCGGATGGGTCAATCCACCCGGACGACGCGCGCTGGAAACCTATTTCCGCGGCGTGTTGTTGGTGCCGGAACGGGAGTTGTTCGTGGCCCGCCTGAACGGGGAGATCGTCGGGTCGGCGATCCTGGTCCGACCGCCGCGCAACAACGAAGCACAGGCTTTTGCCGCCAGCCTGATGCACTCCTACATTGCACCGTATGCCCGCGGGCACGGACTGGCGCGCCGCCTGACCGAAGCGGTGGAGGAACGGGCGCGCGAGCTTGGCTATCACATTCTGAACCTGGACGTACGGGAAACGCAGACGGCGGCGCTTCGGCTGTATCAGGTGCTTGGCTATCCCAAATGGGGTGAGCATCCCGAATACGCCCTGGTGCGCGGCAAGTCCGTGGCGGGGTATTTCTTTTACAAGCGGCTGCGTCCGCCGAAGGGAAACAGCGGTCAGTGACCCGACTCACACTCTATCCAGCGATCGACCTCAAGGATGGGCAGTGCGTGCGCCTGCGACGCGGGGAAATGGACCAGGCGACGGTGTATTCCGCCGACCCTGCGGCGCAGGCGCGTGCCTGGCAGGATGCCGGCTTCGGATGGCTGCATGTCGTCGATCTGAACGGCGCCTTCGCCGGCCGGCCGGTGAACGCCGATGCGGTCCGAGCGATCCTCGACACTGTCTCGGTCCCGGTGCAGCTCGGTGGCGGCATCCGCGACCTGGCCGGTATTGCGGCGTGGCTGGACGCGGGGATCGCCCGGGTGATCCTGGGCAGCGCGGCGGCAAAAAATCCAGCATTGGTTGTCGAGGCATGCCGGACCTTCCCTGGCCGTATCGTTGTCGGCATCGACGCGCGCGATGGTTTTGTCGCCACCGAAGGGTGGGCGGAAACCTCCACGATGCCGGCGGCCGATCTGGCGTTGCGGTTCGAGGATGCCGGCGTAGCGGCGATCATCTATACCGATATCGGGCGCGACGGCATGTTGAGCGGACTGAATCTGGAGCAAACCGTTACGTTGGCACAGGCCGTCACAACACCGATCATTGCATCCGGTGGGGTAGGCTCCCTGAACGACCTGGCAGCATTGAAGGCCGCGGCAGCCGGCACGCGAATCGAAGGTGTTATCGTTGGACGTGCCCTTTATGACGGAAGAGTTACGGCAGCCGACGCGATAGCGCTTTTTTCCGCGGACATTTGCTGACCACTATCGCAGTTGTCCGGTCCCTGTCGGGTTTGTGATCATGCCGTGCCGATATTCGCTTGCATCCGGACATGTCCGGATTACTAAGTCTTTCCCATGCTTAAGCTCCGTGTCATCCCCTGTCTGGACGTGAAAGACGGCCGCGTCGTCAAGGGCGTCAATTTCGTCTCGTTGCGCGATGCGGGCGATCCGGTCGAGCAGGCAGCGGTCTACGACGCGGCCGGTGCGGATGAACTGACCTTCCTCGACATCACCGCCAGCCATGAAAATCGCGATACAATCCTCGATGTGGTCTCTCGTACCGCCGCGCGCGTGTTCCTGCCGCTGACCGTCGGCGGCGGGATCCGTTCGGTCGATGATATGCGCCGGCTGCTGCTGGCGGGCACGGACAAGTGCAGCATCAACTCGGCGGCAGTCGCTCGGCCCGAGCTTGTGCGGGAAGCGGCGGCAAAGTTCGGCAGCCAATGCGTCGTGGTCGCGGTCGATGCCAAGCAGACCGGGGCCGGCAGGTGGGAGGTGTTTACCCATGGCGGGCGGCGCAACACGGGCATCGATGCCGTTGCATGGTGCCGGCAGGTCGCCGAACTGGGGGCCGGGGAGATATTGCTGACCAGCATGGACCGGGATGGCACCGGGCGAGGGTTCGACTTGGAGTTGTTGCGCGCAGCCTGTAGCGCCGTGCGAGTGCCGGTGATCGCATCTGGTGGTGTCGGTACGGTGGCCCATTTCGTCGAAGGCGCCAGAGCTGGTGCCACGGGCCTGCTGGCGGCAAGCGTCTTCCATTTCGGGGCCTTGACCATCGCCCAGGTGAAGCAGGCTCTGGCAGATGCCGGGTTGCCGGTACGCTTGCCGCGAAAGGCCGCCTGATCGTGCCGAAATCTGAAAAGAAAAATGCAGTCGCCAAGCGTGGCACGAAGGTGAAGGCCGCGGCCAAGCGTCGCGCAAAGCTGCCGACACCGGCCACGGCGGGCGAGTCCCACAGCGTCGTGCTTGACCGGCTGTTTGCGGTGGTGGAAAGCCGTCGCGCCGCGGACCCGAATGTCAGCCACTCCGCCAGATTGCTGTCCCGCGGCGCTGCCAAGGTGGCGCAGAAGTTTGGCGAAGAAGCGGTTGAATGCCTGATCGAGGCCGTGGCCGGGAACAAGGAAGCGCTGGTCGCCGAAAGCGCCGATGTGCTGTACCACCTGATCGTCCTGTGGGTTTCAGCCGGGATTGCGCCCGATGATGTGTGGGCGGAA
>DAICYU010000210.1 GCA_027311485.1 Acetobacteraceae bacterium | reverse complement strand
CGACACCGGCCTCGCCGCTGCCCTCCACCACGGACAGTAGGAACCGCGCATTGCGCGCCAGGCGATCGAGTTTGGCAATGACCAGCACAGCCCGGCGGTTACGGCAGGAAGCCAGCGCGGCGGCGAGCTGCGGCCGATCGGCACGCTTGCCGCTTTCCACTTCCTGAAACTCCGCTACCACCTCGCCGCCAGTCTGAGCAACGTAAGCCGCAACAGCTTGGCGCTGCACCTCAAGGCCAAGCCCAGATCGGCCCTGGCCATCGGTGCTGACACGAAGGTAGGTGACGAACCGCCCGGCCGCCTCCCGGTTTTTCAAGGCGGCGAAGCATGCAGAGGGCCAGGACTGCGCCCCGAACCTGTTCGTGACGGTGAACTTAGTGCGGGCGATTTGCGTGTCATGAGTAAGCTAGGCGCCATTTTCCGTGCGGTTGGGCCAAGACTACGGCTAATGAATACACGCTTCCCCCAGATCAACCCCTGATCGACAGGTTTGACATAGCAACGCTTTGCGTGATGGTGGTCTACGCCTTTCATGCAATAGCGGCTCAGCGCCATGATTTCCCTGATTGGCTCGATATGAATCGCCCCGTGTGGAATGGTGATCTTCCCCGCCGCCTTTCCGATCCACATTGGAAGCGTCGCCTCGAACAAGGGTGTCCGGTAGCAGCGGAACCGAAAGTGCATTTGGCTGACAGTCGGCGTCGGCCTGTGCATTAAACCCTCGTTTAATGCACGCCGCGCTCTATCGGCGGGACTGTGCCCGAAATCGGCATCTTCGGGTGCAGCAACCCATGCACTTTCCTTTGTCCTATAAACCTGCCCTTCTCTGATTTGTGCAGAGCGGGGCAGACGGGTGCTGGTTGGCTACATGCGGGTCTCGACGGCGGAGCAGACCATGGCGCTCCAGCATGACGCCCTCCGGGCCGTCGGGTGCGAGCGCGTCTACGACGACACCTGCAGCGGCAGCGTCACCGACCGGCCCGGGCTTGCCCGCGCCCTGGACGCGCTGCGCGACGGCGACGCGCTTGTCGTCTGGAAACTCGACCGGATCGGCCGCTCGCTCGCGCACGTCGTCGAACTGGTCGGCACGCTCCAGAAGCGGGGCGTCGGGCTGAAGGTGCTGACCGGCGGGATCGACACGACGAGCGCCACGGGGCGGCTGGTGTTCGGCATCTTCGCCACCCTGTCTGAGTTCGAGCGCGACCTGATCTTGGAGCGCACGATGGCGGGCCTCGCGGCTGCGCGCGCGCGCGGGCGCACCGGCGGCCGCCCGAGGCTGATGACGCGCGCCAAGCTGCGTACGGCGATGACGATGATGGCCGACAGGACCAACGTCGCCTCGGATGTCGCCGGACAACTCGGCGTATCGCTCAGCACGCTGTACGCCTACGTCGACGGCGAGGGCCGGCCGAAGCCGCGCGCCAGCAAGCTTATCGCTCGCTGATCCGGCCCCCGCGTGCCGGTCTCGTTCCTCACCGCCGAGCAGGAGCGGCGCTATGGCCGCTACGCGGGCGAGCCGACCGCAGACCAGCTCGCGCGGTACTTCCACCTGGACGACGCCGACCGCGAACTGATCGGCGCCAAGCGCTGGGACCACATGCGGCTGGGCTTCGCGGCGCAGCTCGGCACGGTGCGGTTCCTCGGGACGTTCCTCGATGAGCCGGCCAATGTGCCAGCGTCCGTGGCCGGCGACCTCGCCCGACAGCTCTCCATCGCCGATCCGAGCTGTCTTGCCCGCTACGCCACCGCGCGGGTCCGCTGGGTGCACGCGACTGAGATCAGGGAACGTCACGGCTATCGCGAGTTCACGGACCCGTTCGCGCGCTTCCGCCTGGCGCGCTGGCTCTACGCCCTGTGCTGGACCGGCACCGACCGGCCGAGCGTGCTGTTCGACCGCGCGACGGCCTGGCTGGTGACCGAGAAGGTGCTGCTCCCGGGCGCGTCGGCGCTGGAACGCCTGATCGCGCGCATCCGCGCCCGGGCCGGCCGCCGGCTGTGGCGCGCCCTCGCCCGGGACGTGACCCGCGAGCAGCGCGTCCAGCTCGAGGCGCTGCTGGTCGCTGGCGAAGGCGGGCGGCCGAGCCCGCTCGACCGGCTGCGCGACGGGCCGTTTATGCGCAGCGGCGCGGAACTGGCCCGCGCCGTCGCCCGGCTCGACGAGGTGCGGCTGCTCGCCGCCGGCCTGCCCGGCATCGGGCACGTGCCGCCTGGGCGCGTGACGGCGTTGGCCAGGTTCGCGACGGTCGCGAAGGCGCAGGCCGTGGCGCGGTTGCCGGAGGAACGGCGGACGGCGACGCTGCTCGCGTTCGTCCGCACGCTGGAGGCGAGCGCACAGGACGACGTCCTCGACCTGTTCGATATAGTGGTGAGCAAGCTGTTCACCGACGCGGCGGCGGTCGGCAAGCGCGCCAGGCTGCGCACGATCCGCGACCTTGACGCCGCGGCCCTGCGGCTGCGTCGCGCGACGGGAGTGCTGATAGACGACGCGGTCGCCGATAGCGCGGTGCGCGAGGCAGCCTTCGCCGTGGTGCCTCGGGACGAGATCGCGGAGGCGCTGGCGAAGATCGATGAGATCGTCCGCCCACCGGGTGACCTCTACTTCGCCGAGCTGCGGGCGCAGAACGCCAGGACGCGCTTCATGTCGGGGCTCCTCCGCTCCCTCGCCCTCGGTGCCACGCCCGCCGCCAAGCCGCTGCTCGATGCCGTCACTTACCTCCGGGCGTCGGACGGGCAGCGCAATACGGCGCCCGCGCCGCTTGGCTTTGTGCCGACGGGCTGGAAGCGGCAGGTCGTCGCGCGTGACGGCGGCATCGACGCGGTCGGATACCGATTGTGCGTGATGGAAGCCATGCGCGCCTCGATCCGACGCCGCGACCTGTTCGCGTCGCCTAGCCTCCGGTACGCGGACCCGCGCCTCGGCTTGCTGGCCGGTTCGGCCTGGGAAGCAGCCCGCCCCGCCATCTGCCGCACGCTCGGCCTGTCCACCGACGCGGGCGCGGAGATCCTGGGTCTGAGCGAGCGGCTGGACGCGGCCTACCGCGCCACGGCCGCGAATCTCCCCCAGAACGCCAGCGTGCAGGTCGACGGCGGCGAGCTGGTCCTTTCCGCACTGGACAAGCTGGACGAGCCGCCGAGCCTGATTGCGCTCCGCAAGGCCGTCGACGTGCGGATGCCGCGCGTCGACCTGCCCGAGTTGCTGTTGGAGATGCACGCGCGCACCGGGTTCGCCGCCGGCTTCACGCACGCGAGCGAGGGCGGCGCGCGCGCCGGCGACGTCGCGACCAGCCTGTGCGCGGTGCTGATCGCCGAGGCCTGCAACACCGGGTTCGAGCCGCTGATCCGGCTGGACAACCCCGCGCTCCGGCGCTCGCGCCTGAGCTGGGTGCGGCAAAACTACATCCGCGCCGAGACCCTGACCCGCTCCAACGCGGCCCTCGTCGCGGCCCAAAACCGCATCCGGCTCGCCCACGCCTGGGGCGGCGGCGACGTAGCATCAGCCGACGGGCTCCGCTTCGTGGTACCCGTGCGAACGATCCACTCGGGGCCGAACCCCAAGTATTACGGGCAGGAGCGCGGGGTCACGTTCTACAACCTCGTGTCCGACCAGTTCACCGGCCTGAACGGCATCGCCGTACCGGGCACGCTGCGCGACAGCCTGGTGCTGCTCTCTGTCGTCCTGGAGCAGCAGACCGAGCTGCAGCCGACTGAGATCATGACCGACACGGGCGCGTACACCGACACGATCTTCGGCATCTTCCACCTGCTCGGCTTCCAGTTCAGCCCCCGCCTGGCCGACATCGGCGGCAGCCGCTTCTGGCGTGTGGACGGCAAAGCTGACTACGGCGCGCTGAACGACCTTGCGGCGCAACGCGTCAACGTCGGCCTGATCGCCGAGCATTGGGAGGACCTGCTGCGCCTGGCCGGCTCCCTGAAGCTCGGCACCGTGCAGGCCGCCGGCCTAATCCGCACGCTGCAGACCAAGGACCGCCCAACAAAGCTCGCGCGGGCGCTCGAAGAACTCGGCCGGCTGGTCAAGACGCTCTACCTGCTGCGGTTCATCGACGACGAGGCCTACCGTCGTCGTATCCTGGTCCAGCTCAACCGTGGCGAGGGCCGCCACCAACTCGCCCGCATCGTCTTCCACGGCAAGCGCGGCGAGCTGCGCCAGCGCTACCGCGAAGGCCAGGAGGACCAGCTCGGCGCGCTCGGCCTCGTGGTGAACGTGATCGTGCTCTGGAACACGATCTATATGGACGCGGCGCTGAACCAGCTCCGGGCCGAGGGCTACGACGTGCGGGGCGAAGACGTGGCGCGGCTGTCCCCGCTCGGGTTCGACCACATGTAAGCGTCGTGGCGCCAGCACGGCGTTGTTTGGTTGACAGGCGGGAAGGTGCGCGGATCAGGGGCCTTGGCGGCGAAGGTGTTTGACCCTGTGTTTCTGGTAGGCGGCGATCTTGCGGGCGAGCGGGAGCCGCGGATCGAAGCGCAGGTGCGTGATGGAGACGAATGCCGCGTGCTGCATGGCGGCGCCGAGATCAAGCCTGCAGACAATGCCGCCCTCGTCGCCCATGTAATGGAGCGCGACGATGGCGCCGTCCGGCGGCACCGGCGCTCCGGCGTTCTTGCTGGCGAGCGAGGCCCGCAGCTCCGGCGTCAGCCGGGCCGGCACCGGCAAGGCCGCCTGAAGCTTGTCCAGCAGGTCCATCGCGGCGGCCGGATTGTCGATCATCACGCGGCCATGGCGGTGCGCTCGGCGGGGTCGTTCAACGGCTTCCAGTTCCACGGCAGCAGGCTGTCCAGTTCGTTCGCCTTGGTGCGCCCCGAGACGATGCGCTCCAGCACGTCGGTCAGCCACGCCATCGGCTCGACGCCGTTCAGCTTTGCGGTGGCGATCAGCGTCATTGCGATCGCCCAGTGGCGCGCGCCGCCGTCCGAGCCGGGGCCATAGTGCCGGGTTTCTGACATTTGAAGCCAAGATCCTCTATCCATTTCACCCGCTGGCTGGCCAGACCGTCCTGGTGGTCGGCGACCACGAGCATGATGGCATACACCACTTCCTGATTCGCCGACCACATGGCGGTTCCTACCAAGTGCCGGGTTGGATGTTTGATCTGGCGGCGAGCAGTCTCACGACGGTAACGGCTCCGCGTCTTCCCGTCAGGCAACTGGTCTCGCTACGCACCCTTCTTGATCTTCTCGTAGCCTGTCCCTCGGACAAGGAGCTCTTTGGAGGGATGGGCCATGAGAAAGCCGTTTCGTACACAAGTAGACCTATTCGCCACCGCGGCGCGGCCGGTCGAACTGACCCCCATCGACCACCAGAAGGCGGTGGCACTCCTACAAGTGCTTTTGACCGAAGCGGTGGCGACAGCGTCGGCCGACGTGCCGTCGACCGTCGGCAAAAGGGAAGCGGGCAATGAGTAAGATCATGCCGGAACATCTTGCCAGGGCCGCCATCGTTTACGTCCGGCAATCGACGTCCTACCAGGTTGTCAACAATCTGGAGAGCCAGCGTCGTCAGTACGGTCTGGTTGAGCGCGCGCGGCAGCTCGGCTGGGAGGACATTCAGACCGTCGACGACGATCTCGGCCGATCCGGTGGCGGCACTGCCCGACCAGGTTTCGAGAAGCTACTGGCGGCGATTTGCGAGGGCCGAGTCGGCGCGGTGGTGTCACTCGAAGCGTCCAGGCTGGCGCGGAATGGTCGTGACTGGCATACCCTGCTGGAGTTCTGCGGCCTGGTCGGCACACTGATCGTGGACGAGGACGCGATTTTTGATCCGCGTTCGCCCAATGACAGGCTGCTGCTTGGCATGAAGGGCACCATGAGCGAGATGGAGTTGTCGGTATTCCGCCAGCGATCGTTGGAGGCTGCGCGCCAAAAGGCGCGGCGCGGGGAGTTGCATACCTCCATCGCCGTTGGCTACGAGAAGACCGACGATGATCGTCTTGAGATGGTTCCCGACCGGCGTGCCCGGGACGGCATCGCGCTGGTTTTCCGCAAGTTTGCGGAGCTCCAGTCGGTTCGCCAAGTGCTGCTGTGGTTCAATCAAGAGAATGTCCTCGTCCCTGCGATCATCCAGGGACGCGGCAAACGCACGATGGAATGGAAGGCGCCCGTCTATCACACCCTGTATCATATGCTGACGAACCCAGTGTACGCCGGTTCCTACGCCTACGGCCGGCGGGGAACCCGGGTGACGCTCGAGGGCGGGCGGAAGCGGATCACGCGCGACAACCTGCGACGCAATTGGAAGGACTGGGACGTTTTGATCCACGACCACCATGAGGGTTATATTACATGGGCGGAGTTTGAGAGGAACCAGCATCTGATCGCCGATAACGCCAATGGCAAGAGCTATATGGGCCGTGGTTCCATAAGGCGTGGCGAGGCTCTATTGCCAGGATTATTCCGCTGCGCGCGCTGCGGCCGGCGACTGCACATCCAGTACACCGGGAAGGGTGGTAATACCCAACGATATGCCTGTCGCGGTGCGTTCAGCGCCAAAGCGATTGATAACTGCATCGGATTCGGCGGTATGCGGGTAGACCGAGCCGTCGCGCAGGAAGTACTCGACCGGCTACAGCCTTTAGGAATCGAGGCAGCGCTGGCCACGATGGAAGCCCACAACGAGCACCAGGACGATAAGCGCCAGCAGATCGAGAACGCCATCCAACAGGCCCAATACGAGGCAGCACGGGCACGGCGCCAATATGACACCGTCGACCCCGACAATCGCCTGGTCGCCGGCGAACTGGAGCGGCGCTGGAACGAGAAGTTGGTGCAATTGCGCGATTTGGAGATGCAAATCGACGCTTTCGATCAGACGAAGCAGCCCGCGGCTCTCGCGGCGGAGGACCGCGCAAAATTGATGAGTCTGGGCAAAGATCTGACCAGGGCATGGAACAGTCCGGGCGTAACAATCGAAACTCGCAAGAAGATTATGAGGCTCCTGATTAAAGAAATTATCGTCGATATCGCCGACGATGCTTTGGCACTCATCATCCATTGGCAGGGTGGCGATCATACTGAGTTGGCTGTCAAGAAGAACAAGGTCGGTCAAACACGCTGGACTGTCGATGCC
>DAICYU010000020.1 GCA_027311485.1 Acetobacteraceae bacterium | reverse complement strand
GGGAAGGAGAAATGATAGCCGGCTACCAGCATCTTTTCGGTCGCCGCCATGTCGTAGAAACGATGCCGCGTCCGCGCCGCCAGGTCCGGATCGTGGTCGTACATCACATGCCAGTCCGGGTTCTGCAGGAAGAACGCCGGGATGTTGGTAACATCCGACTGCACCAGCATGCGGCTTGCGCCCGAGGCCACGGCGAACGATGTATGACCCGGCGTATGGCCCGGCGTGGCAATCGCGGTGATCCCCGGTGCGACCTCCTTGCCCCACTGGTAGCGCCCGATCCTGTCCGCCAGCCCGGTCAGCACCTTGCGTGTATTGGCGAAGTAATTCTTGGTGAGCGTGTCCGACGCCTTCGCCATGTTCTCATCGCTCATCCAGAAATTCCATTCGATTTCCGGCGCGATGATCGTTGCGTTGGGGAACGCGAGGTCCCCGGTATGCGTGCGCAGGCCGTTGGTATGGTCGGGATGCAGATGCGACAGCACGACGATGTCGATGTCCTCGGGCTTCACGCCAGAAGCGGCGAGGTTCGGGAACAGCAGCCCAACCGCGCCATCAGCCGACGGCCCGTTGCCCGTATCGATCAGCACGAGCTTGGACCCGGTATTGATCAGCGTCGGGTTGAACGGCACCGTCACCTTGCCCGCCGGCATGAACGCATCCGTCGCGACGGCGAGCGCCTTCGGCTTCGGCACGTTGGTGACGAACTTGTCCGGCATCGGGAAACTGCGGGCACCATCGTGCAGCAAGGTGACCTCATAATCGCCAAGCCGAACCCGGTAGTACCCGGGCGCCTGCCGGTCGGCGAGCGGCACGGCGGCATGCGCGGCAGCCGGCAGGCCGACGGCTCCCAGACCTGCGGCACCCAGACCTGCGGCACCAAGGACGACGGCCGCTCCCGTTGCCTGCCCCAGCACGTTGCGGCGGCTCAATCCCGTCGAAGCGATTGTCATGTCCTGCTCCATTCCGTTCCGTGCGGCCCACGACACTACGCGAGCCACAACCCTTGGATGTGGTCAGGGCCACAAGCCAGGGGTTTCAGTCAAGCGACGAAACGTTACGCACCATAAAACCGGGCGCGCCATGAAACGGAACGAAACGGAACGCGACAGCAAAACGCTACCGGGCCGCGCCCATCACCCATGCCAGCACGCCCTTCTGCGCATGCAGCCGGTTCTCGGCCTCATCGAACACCACGCTCTGCGGCCCGTCGATGACTTCGGCCGCCACTTCCTCGCCGCGGTGCGCCGGCAGGCAGTGCATGAAGATCGCGTCCGGGGCTGCCTTCGCCATCAACCGGCTGGTCACCCGGTACGGTGCCAGGCTGTTGTGACGGCTTTCGTTCGGGTCGTCCGACATCGACACCCAGGTGTCGGTCACCACGCACCGAGCGCTGGCAACCGCGGCTTCGGCATCATCAGTCACCTCGATGGCGCCGCCCTGCGCGTGGGCCCAGGCGACCAGATCGGCCGGTGGGCGCAAATCGGCCGGCGTCGCCAGCCGCAGCGTGAAGCCGAACCGCACCGCAGCCTCGATCCAGCTGCGGGCCACGTTGTTGCCATCGCCGCACCAGGCCACCACCTGCCCGGCGATCGGGCCGCGATGCTCCTCGAACGTCAGCAGGTCTGCCATCAGCTGGCACGGATGCGACGCCTCGGTCAGCCCATTGATCACCGGCACCGTGGCATGTTCGGCCAGCTCCATCAGCTTCGCCGCCTTGTCGGTGCGCAGCATGATCGCGTCGACATAGCGGGACAGCACGCGCGCGGTATCGGCAATCGTCTCACCGCGGCCAAGCTGGGTTTCCTTGCCCGACAGTACCACCACCTCACCACCCAGCTGCCGCATCCCGACCTCAAACGAGACCCGGGTGCGGGTGGAGGGTTTTTCGAAGATCAGCGCCAGGGTCTTGCCGGCCAGGGGGCGCGACGTGACGCCCCCTGCCCGCTTGAACCCGGACGCGACGTCCAGCATCTGTCGCAGCGTCGCCGTATCGAAATCGCGCAGGTCAAGGAAGTGGCGCGGCCCCGCTTCCGCGCCGTCATCCGGCCGAAGCCGAGCCGCGCTGCTCATTGTGCGGCTGCCCTGCTGGCGGACCCCGCGCATTTGGCGGCGGCTCGGCGCAGCATGGCAACGCCTTGCTCGATATCGCTGTCGGTCACCACCAGCGGCGGCGCCAGGCGCAGCACGTTGTCGCCGGCCGTAATCGCCATCAGCCCCTCGGCGACGCAGGCGGCCTGCACCTGGCCTTGCGGCATGACACATTTCAGCCCCAGCAGCAGGCCAAGGCCGCGCGCATTCTCGAACACCGTGGGGAACTCGGCGGCGATCTTGTCGAGTTCAGAGCGCAGCCGTGCGCCCTTGCGCTGCACCTCTTCCAGGAAGCCCGGCGCCAGGACGACATCCAGCACGGCGTTGCCCGCGGCGCAGGCCAACGGGTTGCCGCCATAGGTGGTGCCATGGGTGCCCGGCTTCAGCGCCTTGGCATATTGTTCCTTGGCCAGGACCGCGCCCAGCGGGAAGCCGCCGCCGATGCCCTTGGCCGAGGACATCACATCCGGCGTGATGCCCGCCCATTCATGCGCGAACAGCTTGCCGGTGCGGCCGATGCCGGTCTGCACCTCATCCATGCCCAGGATGATGCCGTACTCGTCGCACACCGCCCGCAGGTCGCGCAGGAACTGCATGTCGGCGGGACGCACACCGCCTTCGCCCTGCACCGGCTCCACGATGATGCCGCAGGTCTGTGGGCCGATCTTGTCACGCACGGCGTTCATGTTGTTGAACGGTACGTGGTCGAAGCCTTCCACCACCGGGCCGAAGCCTTCCAGGTAATGGTGGTTGCCGGTCGCGGCCAGCGTCGCCAGGGTGCGGCCGTGGAACGCGCCTTCAAAGCAGATGAAGCGGAACCGCTCCGGCTTTCCGGCATCCGACATCGCACGGCGCATCATCTTGATCATGCCCTCGTTCGCCTCGGCGCCCGAGTTGCAGAAGAACACGCTGTCGGCGAACGTCGCATCGACCAGCCGCTGCGCCAGCCGTTCGGCCTGTGGAATGCGGTACAGGTTGCTGGTATGCATCACCTTGCCGGCCTGATCGGCGATCGCCTGAACCAGGTGGGGATGTGCATGTCCAAGGCTGGCCGTGGCGATGCCAGAGCCGAAATCGAGGAATCGTCGCCCGTCCACCGTCCACAGCCAGGCGCCTTCACCCCGCTCAAAGGCGAGGTCGGCACGTGCGTAGTTCGGCAGCAAAGCGGGAATCATCGGGTTGCGAACCTTGGTTTCTGAACTGTCCCTTCGGATCACCCACCCGCGACCTTTCGGGGCGGGTCCGGGGGGAACGACGATCATTGGCGATCAGGGGGGCGGTGTCAAACCAGTGTTTCGCGAAAACGCCGGAATCGCTTGCCCAGAATCGCTTGCATAGCTGGCCATCAGGCGCATCGTTGCGTCATGCCTGACATTTCAGCGCCACCGCCGGATGCGGAATCCCTTTACCAGGCGGCCCTGTCCTACCTGGCCCGCTACAGCGCGACCCGTGCCAGCCTGCGCCGCACCCTGCTCCGCCGGGTTGACCGCTGGGCACGCAGCCAGACCGACGCCGAGGCGGCGGAGCAGGCCACCGCCGCCGCCCGCGCGGCGATCGACGCCATCATCGAACGACTTGTGCGCACCGGCATTGTCAATGACGCCGCCTTCGCCGAGGCGCGGGCCCGCGGCCTGACACGCGCCGGCAAGTCGGCGCGGTCGATCCAGGTGCGCCTGATCGGCAAGGGCGTCGCGCCGGACCTCGCCCGCGAAGCCGCCACGACCGATCCGGATAGCGAACTGGCCGCGGCGCTTGTCCTGGCCCGCCGCCGCCGGGTCGGGCCATACCGGACCTCTCCCGACCCCGATGCCGCCGAACAGGCGCGGGAACTGGGCGTCCTGGCACGCGCCGGGTTTTCCCGCGACGTGTCGGAACGGGCGCTGGCGATGCCGCAGGATGAAGCCGAGCGGCGCATCCACGACCTGCGGCGCTGACGGCGGGGCACCGGGTAGCGATCCGTTTGCAGCGTCAAACCGGCAGCGGCGCCGCCTTCATCCGCTCCATGCTGAACCGGCTGCTGACGTTGCGCAGCGGCACGGCGGCGATCAATTTGCGATAGAACTGGTCATAGGCCGCGATGTCCGGCACCACCACGTGCAGCAGATAATCGACATCGCCGCTCATGCGCCAGGCATCGACCACCTCCGGCGTGTCATCAATCACCTTGGCAAAGCGGGCCAGCCATTCGCTGGAATGATCGGCCGTCTCCACCGCCACGAACACCGAAACCGGCAGCCCGATCTTGTCTGGATCCAGGATCGCCACACGCCGGCGGATGACCCCGTCCTGCTCCATGCGCCGGATGCGCTTCCAGCAGGGCGTCTGGGTCAGGCCCACCTTGTCGGCGATCTCTCCCAACGACAGCGAGGCATCGGCCGAAAGCAGGCGCAGGATCGCCCGATCAACCCGATCGAGGTTCTTGTCCGCGGCCATCAACAGGATCCTTCCGGCAAACAGTTACGGTCCGACGCGAACCTTTACCGGGTTGGCAAAGAGAAGAAAATTGCCCAAATAACGGAACGGGGACGGAATACTAAAATTATCTTCCCGATTGGGCCGCGTGTTCCTGCGGCGTGCGCAGCGTCAGCGCCAGGGCGTGCATGCCGCCCTGCTCCGGCGAACCGAACTCGGCTTCCAGCGCGGTATGCACAGCGCGGGACCGGGCGACCCGGTTCATGCCGTCGAACGCGGCGGCAACCATCAACACGCTATAATGCGTCTGCCCACCCGGGCGCGCACCGGAATGGCCGGCGTGATGTGCGCTGTCATCCTGGACGAGCAGCACGGTCGGGGCGAAGGCCTTCGTCAGCGTAGCGTGCAGACGGTCGGCGCGGGATGGAGTGGTTGCGTCGCTCATGGGCCGCACTATCGGACGTTCCGCCGCCGCCTCCAAGTCAATCAATGCGCCGGGCGGTGATTGCGCCCACCGCTGATCGCGTACACCGTCAGCGCCGCCCAAGCCCGGCCGGCACCGGCGCACTCAGCACCCCCAGCACGCTGCGGCCGTAGCGTTCCAGCTTTGATGCGCCAACCCCCTTGATCCCGGCCAGGTCGTCCAACGTCGCCGGGCGCTGGGCGGCGATATCGCGCAGCACCGCATCGTGAAAAATCACATAGGGCGGGATCGACTGCGCCTTCGCTTCGGCCAGGCGCCACAAGCGCAGCGCCTCATACATCGCATCGTCGTTCGGGTTCGCCCCGGCGGCCGGCGCAGATACTGTCCGCGCCGGGCCTTCAGCCCGCGCCGGCCGCCGCCGTTCCTGCCGCAACATGACCCGCCGCTCCCCGCGCAGGATCGGCCGAGCCTCCTCCTGGACCAGGAACAGGCCGCCATGGCCCTCGGTGTCGACGTCCAGGGCACGCATCGCGATCAGCTGCCGGATCAGGCCACGCCAGTACGGCGCGCCCTGCCCGGCGCCGACGCCGAAGGTGCGCAGCTTGTCATGCCCGTGGCGCAGCACGCTGTCGGTCTTGTCGCCGCGCAGCACCGCGATCACGTGGTTGGCGCCGAAAATCTGCTCGGTGCGGTACACCGCCGACAGCACCATCTGCGCCTCGGTGGTCGAGTCAGCCGTCCCCGGCGGGGCGTCGCAGTTGTCGCAGTGTCCGCACGGCCCTTCCATCGCCTCGCCGAAGCAGGTCAGCAGCGACCGCGTGCGGCAACTCACCGCCTCGGTCAACGCGACCATTTCCTCCAGCTTGGTGCGCATCACGCGCTTGCGGGACTCCGGCGCCGCCGATTGCGCCAGCCAGTGCCGCGCCTGCGCCACATCCTGCCCGCCATACAGCAGCAGCGTATCCGCATGCTCCCCGTCCCGCCCGGCTCGGCCGATCTGCTGGTAATAGGCTTCCGGGCTGTCCGGCATGTCCAGGTGCGCGACGAAGCGCACATCAGGCCGGTCGATGCCCATGCCGAAGGCAATCGTCGCCACCACCACCAAAGGCTCGCCGGAGCGGAACCGTGCCAGCGCCGCCTTCTTGTGCGCCGGATCCAGCCCGGCATGGAACGCCAGCGCCGGATGTCCCTTCTCGGCCAGCTTCGCCGCCATCCGCTCGGTCTTGGCGCGGCTGCCGCAATAGACGATGCCGCAGGCGCCGCGATGCTCATTGACGAAGGACAGCATCTGCGCGGTTTCGCTGACCTTGGGTTCGGCGGCCAGGTGCAGGTTCGGCCGATGGAAGCTGGACACGAACACCGCCGCGTCCTCCATCCGCAGCGCGCTCAATATATCCTGCCGCGTGCGCGGGTCCGCCGTGGCGGTCAGCGCGATGCGGGGCACCCCGGGGAAAATGTCCGGCAACCGGGTGAGTTCGCGGAACTCCGGCCGGAATTCATGCCCCCATTGAGACACGCAGTGCGCCTCATCCACCGCCAGCAGCGATAGCCGCACCCGCGACAGCCGGTCGATGGTGCCGTTCGCCAAAAGCCGCTCGGGCGAGACGTACAGCAGATTCAGCCGTCCCTCATTCAGGTCGCGGGTGATGTCACGCGCCTCGGCCGGGTCGATTTCCGAATGCAGCGCGCCGGCGTTCACACCCACCTGCCGCAGCGCCGCCACCTGATCGTCCATCAGCGCGATCAGCGGGGAGATGATCACCGCCGTGCCGGGGCGGCACAAAGCGGGCACCTGGTAACAAATGCTTTTTCCGCCTCCGGTGGGCATCAATACCAGCGCATCGCCGCCGCCGACGACATGGCGCACCGCCGCATCCTGCTGACCACGGAAGCCGGGAAAGCCGAAAATACGTTGCAGCACCTGCAACGGATCGCTTGGCGGGGCTTCCACAGACATCAAACGCTCAATCTCCAACCCGCGCCACGCCGGCGAATCCACCGCAGTATAGGCCAACCGGGCGGTTCGTCGCCAACGCTGTCGTGAACGCGGCTCTCTTGCATGGGCCGATGCAAACCCAAATCAATGCACGGTGACCACCTGGACCAGCGCAAGGATGCTTCCTTCCCAAACTGAAATCGACGCCGCGGACCGGCGCGCCCGCACATGGGCGTGGCCGTCACCCGGCGCGTTGCCGATCGGCTCCGACGCGCATCGTGACGCGGCGTGCCAGATGTTCCGCGACACCTTCAACCCCTACAAGCCCTCGGTCATCGAATGGCCGACGCTGGAGCCGGAGGCGCTGCAGCGCCTGACCAGCCTGCCGATCTGGGACATCGCCGTCAGCACCGAAAACAAGGCCCGCGCCCGCATGCGGGCCTACGGCGAAACGCTGTCCGATCCCGCCTGGCGCGAGGCGATCATCCAGAACGGCTGGGAGGAGAACCGCCATCGGGAGGTTCTGTCACATCTGGTCACCAGCTACGGCATCAAGCTGGCGCCGGAGCCGCCGGACGATGTGCCGGCCGACCGCGAATGGGGCTATCTGGTCACCGGCTATTCCGAATGCATCGACAGCTTCTTTGCCTTCGGCCTGTTCGAACTCGCGCGCCGGTCCGGCTTCTTCCCCGAAGCCCTGGTCGACACCTTCGAGCCCGTCATCCAGGAGGAGGCTCGGCATATCCTGCTGTTTGCCAACTGGCTCGCCTGGCAGCGTCGGCAACTGCGTCCGCTCGCCCGTATCCGGTTCGAGCTGCGTGTCGTCCGGGTCTGGATCTTCCTGGCGATGGAGCGCATCGGCATCGCCCGCGGCATGGACGCCGGGGAGAAGGCGCCGGACAACAATTTCACCATGACGGGCAGCGCAGCCGTCAGCGATGTGAACATCAGCCCGCTCGGGCTGATGGCGATCTGCCTGGCCGAGAACGACCGGCGTTTCGCCGGCTACGACCCGCGCCTGCTGCGACCCACCACAACCCCGACACTGGCTCGGCTGGCGGTGTGGGTCGGGGGCGTGCTGCGGCGATTCGGGCGGCGCCAGCCGTTGCAGACCGCCGCGTGATCCCCTTATGAGAGCCGTCCGGTGCCGACCGCATCGCGCCCGTGTTTTGACGCCAGAATGATGGTGACCAGGGTGGTTGTCATGAGCTTGCGCCCGTTCACAGTATTCCGCCGCACCGCCGCCGCGGTCGCGGCCTTAGGTCTTGTGGCCGGATTGGCCGTCCCGACAGCCCAGGCCCGAGTGTTCATCGGGTTGGGCCTCGGCTTCCCCGGCTATTACGGCTATGGCTATCCCTACTACACACCACCGCCGGTCTATTATCCACCCCCGGCCTACTACCCGCCACCGGTTTACTACCCGCCGCCCGCGGTCTACGCACCACCGCCCGCCTACAGCCCGGCACAGCCCAACTACCACCGACAGATGTGCTACGCGGGCCAATACACCTGTCCAATGGAACACCCCGTCGCGTCCGGTGCCAGCTGCTATTGCCTGGGCAATGGCGGCCAAAGGGTTCCGGGTCGCGCAAGCTGATGGTGGCGGGGCATTCCAAGCCCAGGCCGTCCCGACATCATACGCCCGAAGGAATAGATGATATTACGGAACATTCGGAAACCACACCGCGACCGGTCGTGGCGGCAATAGAGGATTATGCCCTGATCGGCGATTGCCACACGGGGGCGCTGGTCAGTCGCGATGGATCGGTTGACTGGCTGTGCTGGCCGCGCTTCGACAGCCCCGCCTGTTTCGCCGCCCTGCTTGGCAACCCTGACAATGGCCGCTGGCGCATTGCGCCGGCCGAGCCCTACCGAGTGTCCCGCCATTACTGGCCCGGCACGATGATCCTGGAGACGCTGTTCGAAACCGATCACGGGGCGGTGGCCGTGATCGATTTCATGGCGGCACAGAAGGCGTCGCTGGTTCGTATCGTCGAGGGCCGCTCCGGCAGCGTGGCGATGCAGCTCGAATTGAGCCTGCGCTTTGAATATGGTTCGGCGGTGCCATGGGTGACGCGGCTGAATCACGGCAGCGGCATTCGCGCCATCGTCGGCCCGAATCAGGTTGTGCTGCAGAGCGACGTCAAGCTGCACGGGCGGGCAATGACGACCGTTGCCACGTTCCAGGCTGACGCCGGTCAGCGCACCCGCTTTGTTATGACGCATGCGGCGTCGCACCTGCCGATGCCGGTGCCGCCGAACGCGGATCAGGCGCTGGATGAAACCGATGCGGTCTGGACCGGGTGGTCCGGCCGCTGCACCTACCGCGGCGACTACCGGGAGCAGGTGCAGCGGTCGCTGCTGACGCTGAAGGCGCTCAGCTACTATCCCACCGGCGGCATCGTCGCCGCGCCAACAACATCGTTGCCGGAAACGCCCGGCGGCGCGCGCAACTGGGATTACCGCTATTGCTGGGTGCGCGACGCGACGTTCACCCTGCTGGCGCTGATGCACGCCGGCTACAAGGAGGAGGCGCAGGCCTGGGGCGCCTGGCTGCGCCGGAGCGTCGCCGGCACACCCGCGCAGGTGCAGACGCTGTACGGGCTGGCCGGGGAAAGACTGGTGCAGGAGTGGGAGGTGCCTTGGCTGTCCGGCTACCAGGGGGCGAAGCCGGTCCGCATCGGCAATGCCGCCAGCGGGCAGCTTCAGCTCGATGTCTATGGCGAGTTGATGGATGCGCTGTACCAGGAAGTCGCCATGGGCCTCGTCAGGCCCTCCACCAGTTGGGACCTGCAGCGCGCCCTGATCGGCCACCTGGAAAAGATCTGGCAGCAGCCGGATGAAAGCATCTGGGAAGTACGCGGCGGGGCGCGGAACTTCACCTTCTCCAAGGTCATGGCCTGGGTGGCGGTCGATCGTGCCATCCGCGGCGCCGAAATGGCCAACCTGCCAGCGCCGCTGGAACGCTGGCGGTCATTGCGATCTCGGATTCATGCCCTGGTCTGCGAGGCCGGCTACAGCGAGGCGCGCAAGAGCTTCGTTCAGGATTTCGGCGGCGACACGCTGGACGCCAGCCTGCTGCTGATCCCGCTGGTGGGCTTCCTGCCGGCGGATGATCACCGGGTTCGGAACACGGTCGAGGCCATTGGACGCGACCTGATGATCGACGGGCTGGTGCGCCGCTACAATACCGATGAGACAGCCGACGGTCTGTCCGGGGAGGAGGGTGTGTTTCTGGCGTGCAGCTTCTGGTACGTCGATAATCTGGCGCTGCAGGGCCGCCATGCCGAAGCGCGGGCGATGTTCAAGCGGCTGCTGTCGCTGACCAACGATGTCGGGTTGCTGGCCGAGGAGTACGATCCGATCGGGCGCCGGCAGTTGGGCAATTTCCCGCAGGCGTTCTCTCATCTGGCGCTGATCAACTCGGCGCTGAATCTTGCGAACCATGCCGGGCCGGCGGCGCAGCGAAGCCAGGGCGGCGAAACGGCTGAAACGTGCGAGGACGAAGAATACTGACCGCACCATGCGCAGCCGGCGTTCCGGCTGCGGTGCGATCGCGGCGGCGGGTGCGATGGCGGCGGCGGTGAATGCCCCGGCGCATGCCCGGGGGTCGGACCGATCCCATGGGCGGATCAGTCCTGCCGGCGGTCAGTCCTGCGGGGGATCAGTCCTGTTCTGGGATCAGGAATTCCAGCGCGTCGGCCATGGTGTCGAACAGCATGGTGCGGCCGAGCGTGGGCTGCACGACGATACCTTCGTGGGACCGCCACAGCATCCAGCGGCGGAATGCGCAGCTGCCGTCATACAGGCCGAGCAGTTCTTCATATTCGTCGGCGTCAACGCAGACGTCGAGTTCGATGGCCAGCCGGAGGTCATGGAAGTCCGCCCAGCCACGCAGCATGACCAGGTCGGGGATTTCGAACGAGAGTCCGGTCGGCAGCGTGATCGAATGGTTAGGCAGTTGCACTGGAGCCTCCTTCACCGCGGTATCCGGCTGAGGCCGGCTGTCACGGGTATGTGATTTTCTGTGTCACGCGACCGTGAGGCCGCAACACCTTATTTCGAAAGAAATCATACGGCAACGATCTTCCTGTCTTGGCCTGAGAACCTCACCCCAAATGAGATCACAAACCCATGAACAACCAGTTAACGTTGCCGTATTTAATGCTTATCCAACTTTTTTCGTCAATCGCATCTATTACGACATGTCGTTTCTAAATGTTCATGAATCCGTGAGTGGGTGGAATCGATACGCAACCGACATTCAGATTCAACTTTGTGTGTTATCACCAGTCCGTTACCGTATGGTCTGTCATAAGGATCATGCGATGCCGCCATCCGACTGTTCAGCCCAGCCCAGCCCGCCACACCCGCCGTTCGTTATCGCAGCGCTTGAGCAGCGCGCGCTGATGCGTGGCCTGGTGCACGGGGTCTTGCTGTCGTTGGCCGCCTGGGCCTCGATCGGCTGGGCTTTGACGCTGCTGGATTAAGGCGCGATCGCCAGAGGCTGTACAGCCGGCGGCGTGAAGCGCGCCTTCAAACAAAAAGTCATGCGCTCGCCAGAGGCTGCGGCCGCTAGCTTGCAGCACGTCATCCCGGCGTCAGGCTTGTATCACCGCTGTTCGGCCGGATGCAGAATCGCCTCGCGCCGCCCTGCCAGGCGCTCCAGCGCCAGATAGACCACCGGCGTGGTATAAAGCGTCAGCATCTGCGACACGATCAGCCCGCCGGTGATGGCAATGCCCAGCGGCTGACGCATCTCCGATCCCGTGCCGAAAGCCACCGCCAGCGGCAGGGTACCCAGCAACGCGGCCAGCGTCGTCATGGTGATTGGCCGGAAGCGCTCCAGGCACGCGGCATGGATCGCCTCGAACGGTGTCAGCCCGCGCTGCCGCTCCTGCTCCAGCGCGAAATCCACCATCATGATCGCGTTCTTCTTCACGATCCCCATCAGCAGCACGATGCCGATGATGCCCATGATCGACAGGTCGGTCCCGGTCAGCCACAGCGCCAGCAAAGCCCCCAGCCCGGCCGACGGCAGAGTGGAAATGATCGTCAGCGGATGCAGCAGGCTTTCATACAGCACGCCCAGAACGATGTAGATCGACAGCAGCGCGGCGCCGATCAGCATCGGCTGCGTGGCCAGCGACTCCTTCAGGAACTTGGCGTTGCCGGCGAATTCGGTGTGCACGCCCTCGGGCAGGCGCAGCGCCTGCGTGGCGTTCTGCACCGCCGTCTCCGCCGTGCTCAGGGCGACGCCGGGGGCCAGGTTGAAGCTGATCGTCGCGGCGGGGAACTGCCCCTGGTGGCGCACCGCCAGCGGCGCGATGCCGTATTCAAAGCGCGCGACAGCCGCCAGCGGTACCTGCGCGCCGCCACTGCCGCCGACATACAGCCGGTCCAGCTGTGAGGGATCGGACTGCAGCGCCTGCGCCGCCTCCAGCACCACGCGATACTGGTTCCGCTGCGTGTAGATGATGGAAACCTGCCGCTGCGAGTAGGCATTGTTCAGCGCGTTGTCGATATCGCTCGTCTGCACCCCCAGGCGGGAGGCAGCGTCACGGTCGATCACGATGTTGACCTGTGGCGCCCCCTGGTCCTGGTCAGACGCCACATCGACGATGCCCGGCGTCCGCTTCAGCCGGTCCTCCAGCGCGAAGGCCCAATGGCGCATGGTGGCGACCTCGGGCGCGATCAGCACGTACTGGTACTGCGACCCGCCCTGCCGCCCGCCGCCGCGTATGTCGCCGGCCGAGAACAGGAAGGTCTGGATACCGCGCACCTGCCGCAGCCGATCGCGCAGCCGGTCGATCACCTGATCCGACGACACCCCGCGTTCGCGCAGCGGCTTCAGGCTGATGTTGAGCTGGCCGCGGTTCAACGACGACCAGCCGGCCGATACGCCGATGGTCGAGGACACGGTGTCGATCGCCGGATCGGCCAGCAGCACATCCACCACCCGGCGTTGCCGGTCCTGCATGGTGCGGAAAGACACATCCGGGTCGGCCTGGGTTGAACCGACAATGGCGCCCGTGTCCTGTTGCGGGAAGAACCCCTTCGGCACCAGGCCATACATCCGCACCGTCAGAACCGCGATCAGCAGGGTGATCAGCAGCATGAACGCACGATGCGCCAGCGCCCAGCCCAGGGTGCGGGCATAGAAGCGCTCCACCCCGGTCAGCGCCCGGTCGATGACGCGCCAAGCCAGGCCGTGACCGCCCTCCGGCGTGGTGATGCGCATGTAGCGGCCGCAGATCATCGGCGTCAGCGTCAGCGACACGACGGCCGAAACGGCAATGGCCAAGGTCACGGTCATCGCGAACTCATGGAACAGCCGGCCCAGGATGCCGCCCATGAACAGCAGCGGGATGAACACCGCGACCAGCGAAATACTGATCGACATGACGGTGAAGCCGATCTGCCGCGACCCGATCAGCGCCGCCTGCATCGGCGTCAGCCCACGTTCGGCGTGGCGGACGATGTTCTCGATCATGACGATCGCGTCATCGACGACGAACCCCACCGAGACCGTCAGCGCCATCAGGGAAAAATTGTCGATCGCAAAGCCCAGGAACCACATCCCGGCCAGCGTCCCGGCGATCGACAGCGGCACGGTGACGCCGGCCGCCAGCGTCGGGATCAGGCGGCGCATGAACACCAGCACCACGCCCAGTACCAGGGCGATGGTGATCAGCAGCGTGTATTGCACGTCGGCGACGCTGGCGCGGATCGTCGTCGTGCGATCCGAGATGATGGAAACCTCAACCCCAGCCGGCAACCAGCGCTTCAGTTGCGGCAGCAGCGCGCGGATGCCGTCCACCGTATCGATCACGTTGGCGCCGGCTTCCTTGTGCACCGTCAGCAGGATGGCCGGCCGCTTGCCGTCCCATGCCGCCAGCCGGGTGTTGGCCGTGTCGTTCACCACGGTGGCGACGTCCGACAGCCGCAGGATGCCGCCCTTGTCCGCCTTGATGATCAGCGGTGCATATTGCGACGCCTGCCAGATCTGCCCATTGACGCCGATCGTCTCGGCCCGGTCCGGCCCCTGGAAGCCACCCAGCGGCTGCAGGACATTTGCGTTGCGGATCGCGGTATAGACGTCCTGCGCCGACAGCCCCTTCGCCGCCAGCCTTACCGGATCCAGCCTCACCCGTACCGCCGGCTGCTCGGCGCCATTGACGTCAACCTGAGACACACCAGGCGCCTGCGACAGGCGCTGCGCCATGATCGTGTCAGCCGCATCATACAATTGCGCCGGCGACAGCGTCGCCGAGGACAACGCGATCTGGATGATGGGTGCGTCGGCCGGGTTGAACTTGCGGTAGAATGGCGGGATCGGCAGGTCCGACGGCAGATCGACCATGGCGGCATTGATCGCCGCCTGAACGTCGTGCGCCGCGCCGTTGATGTCCCGCGTGATTTCGAACTGGATGATGATCGCTGTGTTGCCGACCGAGGATGTGGACGTCACCTCGGTGACACCAGCGATCTCCCCGATCCGGCGCTCCAGCGGCGCGGCGATGGACGATGCCATGGTTTCAGGATCGGCGCCCGGGCGGCTGGCGAACACGACCATGGTGGGAATATCGACGCTGGGCAGCGATGCGACCGGCAGGAAGCGGTAAGCGACGATGCCAGCCAGCATCAGGCCGATCGACAGCAGGATCGTCGCCACCGGGCGGGCAATGAACGGGGCCGAGAAACCCATCGTTCAGCAAACCCCAACGAGGACGTTACCAGGGCGGCGCAACCCGGCGGGCAGGTGTCCGTTAGGACGGGCCTGACGTGCAAAGGACCAAGAATGCGTAAGTCGCTGATGCTTTCCCTGAGTGCCCTGATGCTGACCGGCCTGGCCGCCTGCCATCAGGAAGGCCCGGCCGAGAGAGCCGGCAGGAGCATGGACAACGCCGAACAACGGATTAATGACGCGGTGAACCCGCCGCAAGGGCCGGCGCAGGCGGCTGGCCGCAAGGTTGACCGCGCAATGGGCGACTGATGAGGTCGGCTGCAGGCCGACGGCACACAGCCGTCGGCCGAGCCGCGCAACTGCGACGATAATGACACCACCGCCCGAACGCCGCCACAGGCGCTCGGCGGCCCGGCCGCAAGCGCCGCGACACGTACAACGGCAGCAGGCCAGCGAAACGGTGTGGCGTCCCTCGCCGGCGTTTGTCCGCACCTGCATCCGCTACTCCGCCGCTGCCGGTTCGGCCGCAGGCGTCCCGGCGAAGCGCAGCCGCAGACGCTCAAACGCCAGGTAAATCGCCGGGGTGGTGTACAGGGTCAGGAATTGCGACAGCAGCAGCCCGCCGATGATAGTCACGCCCAGTGGCAGGCGGAGTTCCGACCCGGCCCCCCGTTCAGCAACCAGAGGCACCGCGCCCAGCAGCGCCGCCATGGTGGTCATCATGATCGGGCGGAACCGCAACAGGCAGGCTTCGCGCATCGCCTCGGCGGTCGCCATCCCACGCGTGCGTTCCGCGTCCAGCGCGAAATCCACCATCATGATGGCGTTCTTCTTGACGATGCCCATCAGCAGCACGATCCCGACCAGCGCCACCAGCGACAGGTCGATGCCGCAGGCCATCAGCGCCAGCAGCGCGCCGATGCCGGCCGATGGCAACGTGGACAGGATCGTGATCGGGTGGATCCAGCTTTCGTACAGCACGCCCAGCACGATGTAGATCACCACCACCGCGGCCAGGATCAGCCAGGGTTCGGCGGCCAGCGATTTCTGGAACTCCGCCGCGTCACCGGCATAGTTGGCGGTGATCGTGTCCGGCATGCCGATCTGCCGGCTGGCCCGCGCCACCGCATCGACCGCCTGCGCCAGCGCATAGCCCGGCGCCACGTCAAAGCTGATCGTCACCGCCGGAAACTGCTCCTGGTGCGTGATCACCAGTGGCGCCGTGGTCCGCTCGATCCGCGCGATCGAAGCGAGCGGCACCTGCGCGTTGTTGGCACCCGGCACCCGCAGCAGGCGCAGGCTGTCGGGGTCCGCCTGCCAGGCCGGGTTGGCTTCCAGGATGACGCGATACTGGTTCGCCTGAGTGAAAATGGTCGAAATCTGCCGCTGGCCGAACCCGTCATACAGCGTGTCCTCAATGGCCTGCATCGTCACACCCAGGCGCATCGCCGCGTCGCGGTCCACCGATATATAAGTACGGAACCCCTCGTTGGCCTGGTCGCTGGTCACGTTGGCCAGCTCCGGCAGGGTGGCCATCTGGCGTTGCAGCCGCGGCGCCCAACGCGCCAGCTCCGCCGCATCCGTGTCCATCAGCGTGTACTGGAACTGGGTGCGGCTGACGCGGGTGCCGATCTGGATGTCCTGCACCGGCTGGAAATATGCGGTGATGCCCGGAATGCCCGCGATGTCCGTCCGCATCCGCGCCAGGACAGTATCGATCGGGTCGCGGCTGCCGATCGGCTTCAGCGCAATGGTCAGCCGCCCGGTATTCGGCGTGGTGTTGATCGTGCCGGCGCCGACGAAGGAAACCACCCCGGTCACCGCCGGGTCGTGGCGGATCACCTCGGCCAACCGGTTCTGCAGGCTGATCAGCCGGGGGATCGAGGCACTTTGCGCCGCTTCCGTCACCGCCAGCACCACGCCGGTGTCCTGACGCGGTAGAAATCCTTTGGGAACAACGATATACAGACCGATGGTGCCAACCAGGGTCAGCACGCTGACGGCCAGCACAAGCGGTTGATGGCGAAAGCTGAGGTCGAGCGTGCGCCGGTAGCCTGCCAGCAGCGCATTGAAGCCGGCTTCAGTGATGCGCGACACCAGGCCAGGCTTGCCATGGTCGGCGCGCAGCAGGCGGCCGCACATCATCGGCGTCAGGGTCAGCGAGATCACCGCCGAGACCACCACCGCCACGGCCAGAGTCACGGCAAATTCCTCGAACAGCCGCCCGACCACGCCGGTCATGAACAGCAGCGGGATAAAGACGGCGATCAGCGATATGGTCAGGCTGATGATGGTGAAGCCGATCTGCCCGGCGCCGCGATAGGCTGCCTCCAACGGCTTCACGCCGCGTTCGATGAAGCGGACGACGTTCTCGATCATGACGATGGCGTCGTCCACGACGAAGCCGGTGGCGACGGTCAGCGCCATCAGCGACAGGTTGTCCAGCGCGTAGCCCAGCATCTGCATGATGCCGAACGTGCCGATGATGGACAGCGGCAGCGCCACCGCGGGGATGAACGTGGCGCGCGGGCTGCGCAGGAACACGAAGATCACCAGCACGACCAGCACCACCGACAGCACCAGCGTGTACTGCACGTCGGCGACCGAGGCGCGGATCGTCTCCGTCCGGTCGGTGACGACCGACAGGGCAATGCCGGACGGCATCGTCTTCTGCAGCAGCGGCAGCGCGTCCTTCACCGCCCGCACGGTCTGCACGATGTTGGCGCCGGGCTGGCGCTGCACGTCGATCACCACTGCCGGCCGGCCGTCGAACGCAGCCCCGACGCGGTCGTTCTCGATCCCGCTGATAACGGTGCCGACGGCGGACAGGCGCACCGGCGCACCGTTGCGCCAGGTGATGATCAGGTCGCGGTAGGCGTTTGCATCGACAAGCTGGTCGTTGGCGCCCAGTGACACCGCCAACCGCGAACCGTCGAAGCCGCCCTTGGCGCCGTTGGCATTGGCGCTGGCGATGGCGGTGCGCACAGTCTCCATTGACAGCCCGTAAGCGGCCAGCCGAGCCGGATCGACCCGGATGCGGACGGCTGGACGCATGCCGCCTTGGACAGTGACGCGGCCGACGCCGTTGATTTCTGCCAGCTTGGGTTGCAGCAGCGTGTCGGCGACATCGCTGACGACGTCGATTGGCCGGCGATCCGAGGTCAGCGCCAGGGTCAGGATCGGCGCGTCGGCGGGGTTGACCTTGTTGTAGACCGGCGGATACGGCAGGTTGGCCGGCAGCGAACCGCGCGCGGCGCTGATGCCGGCCTGCACGTCCTGCGCGGCATCCTCGATGTTGCGGCTCTGCACGAACTGCAGGGTGATCACCGACAGCCCCTGCGAGCTTTCCGAACTCATCATCGCCAGTCCGGCGATCTCGCCGAACTGGCGTTCCAGCGGCGTGGTCACCAGGCGCGCCATGGTCGAGGGGCTGGCGCCCGGATACTGCGTGACCACCTGCAGGCTGGGTGCCTCGATGTTGGGCAGCGCCGACACCGGCAGCGTGCGGTAGCCGAGAATGCCGAACAGCAGCAACGCCGTCATCAGCAGCGAGGTGGCGATGGGGCGACGGATGAACAGCGATGAAAATCCCACGCGCGAGTCCTTGTGGCGATGCCTGATCGGTTAGCCGCCGCCGCGCCTGCCCTGAGCCGCGGCAGCGGTCGGCACCGGCGGCACCTGGCCGGGCGCCAGCGGGATCA
>DAICYU010000209.1:6797-7134 GCA_027311485.1 Acetobacteraceae bacterium | reverse complement strand
AAACGCGATAAGGCGCCCGCAGTGTTCCTCGAAAACATGACCAGCCCACGGCTGGCGCAGATGCTGGCACAGGAAACCGGTGCGAAACTGGGGGGCGAAGTCTATTCAGATGCGTTGTCGCAGCCCAACGGGCCAGCGCCAACGTATCTGGATATGCTGAAACACAACACGACGCTGTTCGTCGCCGCGATGCGCGATGGTCGTTAGGGCATCGATAACGCGCTGCACTGCTGCAGTAGCGCAGGCGTCTTCATCACCCGCATAATATCTGTGATTTATCGAAGTCCAAAGAAACTAAGGACTGCGATGACCACCACGACCAGGCCAACAATATAGA
>DAICYU010000209.1:0-6787 GCA_027311485.1 Acetobacteraceae bacterium | reverse complement strand
CCCTGCCTTGCGCATTTCTCAAACGACAAATGCACAACGGCAGGGAGGCCAGAATGTTGCTTCAATAAATTGTGCTACGATTTAGACGTGAAAGCTCTCACCGCAGCCGCAGCGGCCCTTTTCGTTCGGATTAGTGAACGTAAAACCCGATGTCAGCGACTTTACCTCATAATCCATCACCGTTCCAATCAGGAACAGAGACGCTTTCCGATCCACAAGGACCGTCAATCCCTTGTCGCTGACAACCTCATCGGACGGCGCCGGTTCATCGGTCCACGACATGTCGTAAGACAGGCCGGAGCAACCTTTCGTCTTCACCGCGATGCGCAGCAGCTTGCCCTGCTCCCCCTTCTCATACAGGGCTCGCAGGCGATCCGCCGCGGCATCGGTCAGTGTCATTAAAGGCGGCAGGGCCCTGGTTTTCCGGGGCGCGGTAATTGTCGTGCTCATTCGATCGAACCCTCGGTTGATCAGAACATGTTCAGTTGCAGCCGAGCTTCCTCGGACATGCGGGATGGATCCCACGGCGGGTCCCAGACGGTCTCAACATGGCAGGACGTCACACCGGGTACGGTGAGGACGGCGGCCTGCACCTGTTCCGGCAGTTCCTGCGCGCTGGGACAAGCCGGCGCGGTCAATGTCATTTCAACCTTGATGGCCCCGTCGTCGGCGATCTCCACCGCGTAGATAAGCCCCAGTTCGTAGATATTCACCGGGATTTCCGGATCGTACACCGTGCCAATCGCGTCGATGATGGCATCCTCGGTCAAATGGTTTTCGCCCATCGGCGTTTCACCGTCGGGAGTCCACGCAGTCGAGTCGGTTACATCATTCACTGCTAGCCTCCTTGGAACCATCCAGCGCGGCAACTAGCGCGTGCCAGGGTAGCGTCGCGCATTTTACCCGCGACGGATATTCATGAACGCCGGACAGCGGCGCCAGACGCTCCAGCGGTTCGGCCAGCGCCGCATCGCAGGACGGGCACGTGCCAGTACGGGCCATTTCCCGGAATGCCTCGAACAGCGCCTTGGTGTCCGCTTTCGCGCGGCCCTGCACCGTTTCGGCCATGAGATCGGCCGAGGCCACGCTAATCGCGCAACCGCGTGCCTCAAAGCCGACACGGCCGATCGAATCGCCGTCGAATTTCACCCAGACCTGCACCCGGTCACCACACATCGGATTGTCGCCCTTTGCGGTGGAATCGAACGTCTCCAAGCGCTGGGCAAACCGCGGCTTGCGGCCATGGTCCAGGATCACCTCCTGGTACAGGTCGCGCAGGTCGTCGAAACTGTCGGACGGCGTCATGCAAAGAACTCCCGCACCCGCAGCAGTCCGGCGGCCAGGGCGTCGACTTCAGCGTGGGTCGTGTAGACGCCGAAGCTGGCCCGCGCTGTGCTGTCCAGGTTGTAGCGGCGCATCAACGGTTCTGCGCAATGATGGCCGGCGCGGACGGCAATGCCCTGCCGGTCCAGCAGGGTCGCCACATCATGCGCATGCGCCTTTTCCATCGCGAAGGCGATCACGCCACCGCGTTCCTGCGCCTGGCCCAGGATCGTTAGACCAGGGACCGACGCCAGACGCGCCAGAGCGTGTTCGGTCAGCGATGCTTCGTGCGCGACCATGGCGTCGTAACCTATCGCCTGCACGTAATCGATCGCAGCCTTCAGGCCAATGCCCTCCAGGATCGCGGGCGTGCCGGCTTCAAACTTGTGCGGCACCGCCGCCCAGGTCGATTGCTCGTAGGTGACGGATGAAATCATATCGCCGCCGCCCAGGAACGGTGGCATCCGTTCGAGCAGTTCGCGCCGCCCCCACAGGACGCCGATGCCGGTCGGGCCATACAGCTTGTGACCCGTCCAGCAATAAAAGTCGCAACCCAGGGCCTGAACATCGATCTTGCGGTGCACGATGGCCTGGGAGCCGTCGAACATCACCTTCGCACCGTGCGCGTGCGCCAATGCAACGATCCGCTCCGCCGGGGTCACGGTGCCCAGCACGTTGGACATGTGGGTAATCGCCACCAGCCCGACCCGGCCGTCAGCCAGCTTGGCCTCAAAATCGGCCATGTCGAGTTCGCCCTGGTCGGTAATATCTGCGACACGAAGCTCGATGCCGTGCGAGTCGCGGAGCATTTGCCAGGGAACGATATTGGAATGATGCTCCATGCCAGAGATCAGCACCGCCTGGCCGCGCTTCATCACACCGCGGCCGTAGCTGTGGGCAAGCAGGTTGATCGCTTCCGTGCTGTTGCGCGTGAAAACGATTTCCGCCCGATCCTTCGCATTCATCAAAGCCGCAACGGCGTCACGCGCCGCCTCGTACGCTTCGGTGGTACGCTCGCTCATCCAGTGCAGGCCACGATGAACGTTCGCATACTGCGTTTCCATCGCGATCCGCATGGCGTCGATGACTGCCCGGGGCTTCTGGGCCGACGCGGCGCTATCCAGGAAGACCAGCGTCTTGCCGCGGATCTTCTGGTCCAGAATTGGAAAGTCGGCGCGGATGCGTGCGACGTCCAGTCCGGCGGATTTGTCGATTGCGTTCATACTGCCCGCCTTGCCCACCATGTCTCAACGGATCTTTCCAGCCACGCCCGAACGGTTTCGTTGGCAACGGCATCAAGCGCCTCGGCCAGGAACGCCCGCACCAGGATCGACCGCGCTTCATGCTCGGGTACACCCCGGCTCCGCAGATAGAAAATCTGTTCGGCGTCCAGTTCGCCAACGGTCGTGCCGTGACTGCATTTCACGTCGTCAGCAAAAATCTCGAGTTCCGGCTTCGCGTCTATCTCGGCTTGCGGTGACAGCAACAGCGCCTGGTTCATCTGATAGCCGTCAGTCTTCTGCGCATCCCGTGCGACTTCGATACGACCCTGGAACACGCCACGGGACCGATCCGACAGCACATTCTTAACCGTCTGACGGGATGTGCAATTCGGTGCGACATGGCGGATCACCGTGGTGAAATCGCCATGTTGCGTGCGATCCAGCAGCTGCGCAGCGTTCAGGTGCACGACCGCGCCGACGCCAGCCAGTTCGGCATGCACCTCGGTCCGGGACAGCCGACCACCGATGTTCAGCGTGAAGCTGTCATAGGTGCCGCCCTTGGCGACATTGGCATACGCCGTCGATACATGAAACGCCGTGGACGCCTCATCCTGCAGCCGGACATGCGTCAGACGCGCGCCCTCGGCAACATGGAATTCGGCCACCGTGTTCAGCAGATAGGTCCCCTGGCCGGCCGACACTTCCAGCAACGTCAGCTGCGCGCCAGGATCGAGGCGAATGCAGTGCCGCGGATGAATATCGATGTCCCGCGTGGCGAGGCTGACCAGTTGCACCACGCCACCATCCTGATCGGCGGACACGTGAAGGCTCGCCCCATCGGACGCCAGCATGGTATTCAGCGCCACCATTGGCTCCCGGTCAGGCCAGGTCAGCGTGCCCATTTCGGCCTGTTCGGCAAAGGATGCGAAGCCGATCGCCGGCGGTTGCGAAAGGTCGGCGCGGTAGGCGCCGTCAACAAATACGAGGCGCGGCGCGTCGAGCAGAGCCAACCCCGACAGGATGGTTTCAACCTCATGGCGCGGCGGAGCGTCAGGCGCGAAGCGGGCTTCCGCCACAGGGCGCAGACTGGTGTACTTCCAGGATTCCAGGCGGCGTTGGTGTTGCGTGCCCCCCGGCAACCCCGCGGCGCGAAAGGCGGCAGCGGCCGCCGCGCGCATGTTGCTGTCGCCGGGCAGCCTTCCTTGCAGCGTCTCAAACTTTGCCAGGAAGCCGGCTGAACCTGTCAACGTCGCGCTCACGCAGCCTCCGCGATCAGGCCGGCATAGCCGCTCTTTTCCAGTTCCTTCGCCAGTTCCGGCCCGCCGGAGCGTACAATCCGGCCGTGCGCCAGAACATGCACGCGGTTCGGCACCAGATGATCCAGCAGGCGTTGGTGATGCGTAATCACCAACGCGGAGAAATCCGGCCCCCGCAGCGCGTTCACACCATCAGCCACGATCCGCAGTGCGTCGATGTCCAGGCCACTGTCAGTCTCATCCAGGATCGCCAGCTTCGGACGCAGGATCGCCATCTGCAGCACTTCGTTGCGCTTCTTCTCACCACCGGAAAAGCCGACGTTGACGTTGCGCTTCAGCATATCCTCGGGCATTGCCAGCCGCTTTGACTCCGCCCGGGCGAGCTTGAGGAACTGGACCGCATCCAGTTCATCCTGGCCCCGGCTGCGGCGCAACGCATTCAGCGCCGTTCGCAGGAAATTGGCGTTATTGACGCCCGGCAGTTCGATCGGTGCCTGAAACGCCAGGAATACGCCGGCCGCCGCCCGTTGTTCCGGCTCCATGCCAAGCAGGTCGATGCCGTTGAAGGTGACCGAGCCCGCGGTGACCTCATAATCCTCCCGGCCCGACAGAACGTAGCCAAGGGTGGACTTGCCGGACCCGTTCGGACCCATGATGGCATGTACCTCGCCCTCGGGAACCGTCAGGTCGATGCCCTTCAGGATAGGCTTGCCAACAATCGAAGCGGCCAGGCCGCGAATATCCAACATGCGATTAACCCACCGATCCTTCGAGTGACACGGCCAACAGTTTCTGTGCCTCTACGGCGAACTCCATCGGCAGCTCTTTCAGCACGTCCTTGCAGAAGCCGTTGACGATCAGGCCAACAGCATCTTCCTCGGACAACCCACGCTGCCGGCAATAAAACAACTGGTCCTCGGCAATTTTCGAGGTCGTTGCTTCATGTTCAACCTTCGCCGTCAGATTGCGGCTTTCGATATACGGCACGGTATGTGCGCCACAGCGGTCGCCGATCAGGAGGCTGTCGCACTGCGTAAAGTTCCGCGCATGCGCCGCGCCGGGCAGCATCCGCACCAGGCCGCGATATGTGTTATTTGAATGGCCGGCGCTGATGCCCTTGGAAATGATCGTGCTGCGCGTTCCCTTACCGATATGAATCATCTTTGTTCCCGTATCGGCCTGCTGATAATTGTTGGTCACAGCAACCGAGTAGAACTCACCCACGCTGTCATCGCCCTGCAGGATACAGGACGGATACTTCCACGTGATCGCTGATCCGGTTTCGACCTGTGTCCAGGAAATCTTCGACCGCGCACCGCGGCAGGCGCCGCGCTTGGTGACGAAGTTGTAGATGCCGCCTTTGCCTTCCGAATCCCCGGGATACCAGTTCTGTACCGTCGAGTACTTGATTTGGGCGTCATCCAACGCCACCAGCTCAACCACTGCGGCGTGCAACTGATTTTCGTCACGCTGCGGTGCGGTGCAGCCTTCCAGATAGCTGACATGGCTGCCGGCCTCCGCGATGATCAGCGTGCGTTCGAACTGACCGGTGCTCCGCGCATTGATGCGGAAGTAGGTAGACAGCTCCATCGGGCAGCGCACGCCCTTGGGAATGAAGACAAAGCTGCCATCGGTAAACACGGCGCTGTTCAGCGCGGCAAAGAAATTGTCAGCCACCGGAACAACCGAGCCGAGGTATTGCTGCACCAACTCGGGATGTTCACGCACGGCTTCGCTGATCGGGCAGAAGATTACGCCCGCTTTCCGAAGCGTTTCGCGGAAGGTCGTTGCCACCGAGACGCTGTCGAACACCGCATCGACCGCCACCTGCGTCTGCTGCACGGTGTCGGGATCGACCCCGGCAAGCAGCGCCCGCTCCTTCAGCGGGATGCCTAGCTTCTCATAGGTGCGAAGCAACTCCGGATCGACTTCATCCAGGCTTTTCGGGCCGGGCTTCTTCTTGGGCGCGGCGTAGTAGTGCAGATCCTGGTAATCGATCGGCGGATGGTCGACGCGCGCCCAGTGCGGTTCCTCCATCTTTAGCCAGGCCGCGTAGGCTTTCAGCCGCCATTCCAGCATCCATTCCGGCTCCTGCTTCCGCACGGAGATCAGACGGATGATATCCTCGTTCAGCCCCTTGGGCGCGAGGTCCATTTCGATGGCAGTCTCAAAGCCCCACTTGTAGCCGGACTGAGTGACGGATTGGACGGTATCGAGTGTTTCGGTGACGGCTGGCATGAATACGTCCTATTCGGCGGCCGATTGAAGCGCCGGCTGATGTGGCGGCAAGCGGAACGCGGGCAAGGGCGCCGCCTGCATGTCCGCCAGGGATATATTGGACAACGCCTTGCTGATGGCCTCGTTCACCGGGTCCCAGCGGCCGCGCATCGGGCACAAACCCTGGGATTCACAGCCAGTCGCCCCTTCGACGCAGGCGGTCAGGGCAATCGGACCATCCATGGCCGCAATGACTTCGGCGACCGGGATCGAGGCAAGGCCACGGTTCAAACGATAGCCGCCGCGCGCACCCCGCTGTGACACCACAAGCTCCCCAGCGGCGAGAGCCTTCAGCACTTTCGCAACGGTCGGCTCAGGAATACCGGTGGCCGCTGCAATGCCGGGTGACGTTTGAACGCCATCCATGTCAGCCAGCCTTACCAGCACCACGACGGCATAGTCGGTCAGCTTCGACAGCCTTAGCATGGCGTCCAAACCTTTGGTTTCTGCGGCATGAGATATCGGACCTATTCAGTCCTGATTGACGGCAAATGGCGTATTTGGGTGGCACCGTCAAGGGGCTCGGCACAGTTCCATGACGATTGCAGGCTTGATGTGACCGTCAGCCGCAATGCGGCAAGGCGACAAGTCGAACCGGGCCTGTTTCAGCCAGGCGTCCCAGGGTTCAGGTGCCACAGGGTTCACAAGCGCTCGCTTACCCACTAGTAAGCCCGCACACCAGCGAGGAGGAACACGATGCCAGGTATG
>DAICYU010000208.1 GCA_027311485.1 Acetobacteraceae bacterium | reverse complement strand
GCGTTTGATACGCACGCTGCCTGTACTGCTTGCGGCCACCCTGCTTGCAACCCTGCCGATGGCCAAGGCGCAGGAAGCCGGCACGCAGACCGCTCGCGAACTCCGGGCCGACTACAACAAGGCCATCAATGGCAAGACCATCGCCTTTCTGCCGATTGCCCTTGGAGTGCCGCTCCAGGACGAGTGGGAGCGCGTAATCCGTGAGGAAGCCGACTACAACGGCATGAAATACATCGTCCGTGATCCGAACAACAATCCATCGGCGATGTTGCAGGCCCTCACCGCCCTGGTAAATGACAAGCCGGATGTCCTGATCGTCCAAAATCCCAGCGTCACCTTACTGGTGAAGGAACTGAAACGGGCCGAAAAGCAGGGCACCCATGTCATCCAGATGAACATGTCGTCCAATTACAAGTCGGACGCCTTCGTGGGTGCCGACTGGGTGGAGATTGGCCGTATGCTCGCGCAGGACGTGGTGAAGCAATGCGGCACCGGGTCGGGTAAGTCCGGCAAGGTTCAGATCGTCCAGGGCGAACTGACGGCGGCCGCAAGCGTCGACCAGATCGGCGGCATCATGGAGGTCTTCAAGAAGGACCCCGCCATCAAGGTCGTTTCGAATCAGGCCGCGAACTGGGACGCCAATACGGCGCTGAACATCACGGCCACGGTGATCCAGCAAAACCCCGATTTGTGCGCCAGTGTCGGTTTCTGGGGCATCATGGAATCTGGCGCCGCCCAGGCAATCCGCAATGCCGGCAAGATTGACCAGGTCAAGGTCTACGCCTCGGTCGAAGGCTCTCAGCTTGACTGCGACCAGATCAACCAGGGCAATTTCTACAAGGTCCTGAGCTACACCGCCGGCATCCAGGGGCACGCCGCGATCGATGCGGCATTGCTGATGCTGCAATCGGGAGAAAAACCCGGCACCAACCACCGACTGATTTTCACCCGGCCTGTCTGGCTGGATAAAAGCAATGCCAACGCAAGAAACTGCTTCCCGTTGCCCAAGAAGTAGCAATCCGCCCTGAGCCGCGGCCGCCGCTGCATGCGGCGACCGCGCGCAAATCGAAGGTAGCGCGATGTCAACCACAGTCTCGGACTTCACCGGGTTCTCCACCCGGCTTCGCTCCAGCTTCTCACCGCGGCTATTGCTGTCGGAGCTGATGCTGAAGCAGTGGTTTGAGCCGGTCATCCCGTTCACCGTGATGATCGCGCTGGCCTTGTATTTCACGGTAACAATGCCGGACTACCGAACGGCCGCCAATATCAGTTCGCTTATGCGGCTGTATGCCGAGTTCGGCTTTGTCGCGCTGGGCATGGCAATCAGCCTGATCAGCGGTGGCATCGACCTGAGTGTCGGGGCCATCTTCGCCGCCTGCAACTTCGCCACCCTGTTCTACCTTTACGTCCTGGGCTTTCCGACCTGGGGCGTCATCCTGGCAACCCTGGCAACCGGCGCAGTCATCGGCGCCGCCAATGGCATCCTGATCGGCTACCTGAAAGCCAGGCCATTCCTGACGACACTGGTCACGCTGATCATCCTGCGCGCCTCGGTCAATCTCCTGAATGAGCGTTTCGCCACCGTGTTCGCCACAACGACGGTGGACAGCGATGCCTGGGACTACATGGGCGAAGGCAACGTCCTCGGCGTTCCCATCAATGCCGCGGTGCTGCTGGGTGTCCTGGTCTTCGGGCACATCCTGCTGAGCCGATCCCGCTATGGCTGGCACCTGACCGCCATCGGCGCAAGCCGCAAAGCCGCCCGCCACGCCGGCATCCGGGTCGAACGCATGCTGTTCGCCACCTACGTTATATCGGGCACGCTGTGCGCCGCCGGCGGCGTGTTCTACGCGGCGCGCCAGAACAGCACCGACTCGACAACCGGCGTCGGATGGGAGTTCCAGGCATTGACCGCCGTCGTGCTGGGCGGGGTGTCCCTGGCCGGCGGCAAGGGCACCGTCTGGCGCGCGATGATCGGCGGCCTGATCGTCTTTATGCTCACCAATGGCCTGGTCCGCATGGGTATCCCAGGCTACGTCACCTCAGCCGTCATCGGACTGATCCTGCTGGCTGCTGTCGGCATCGACGTGAAATGGTCAAAAAATCGCGGAAAGGTCGCGCAGAAGATCTATGTCAATCCCGCTCAACTGACGCTGTCGCCGGCGCCGTCGATCGAAGCCGGCAGCGGTTCCCCCTACGCGCATAACGACCGGCTGGTGAACGCTCAAGCCATTGGCCTCGACCAGATCGAGGGGCCCGAGGACGTTATCCTTGACCGGCAGGATCGTGTGTATGGCTCGACCCGCGACGGCAACATCATCCGGTTTTCCGGCCCCAATTTCGAACAGCGGGAAGTCTTTGCCCATATCGGCGGCCGGCCGCTGGGTATGCAGTTCGACAAGGACGAGAACCTGATCGTGGCCGTCGCCGGCATGGGAGTCTACGGCATCAAGCCAGACGGCGCGGTCTTCAAGGTCACCGATGAAACCAACCGGACCTGGTACAAGCTCAATGACGACTCCCGCCTGCGCATGGCGGATGACCTCGATATAGCGCCCGACGGCAAGATCTACTTCAGCGACTGCACCACGCGGTACGAGATGACCACCAACACGCTGGATGTGATGGAAGGCCGGCCAAACGGCCGTCTCGTCTGCTACGATCCAGCAACAAAAAAGACGTCGACCGTGCTGAACCACTTCTATTTCCCGAACGGCATCTGCGTGTCCCACGACGGGCAGTCGGTGTTGATCGCCAGCACGTCGCTGTGCAAGGTGTTCCGCTACTGGATCGAAGGGCCAAGAAAAGGCAGCCTGGAAATCCTGATCGACGATCTCCCTGGCTTGGCGGACAACATCAACCGCGCATCCGACGGCAACTACTGGCTGGCGCTTGTCGGCATTCGCTCGCCCGCCTTCGATCTCGCCATGCGCAATCCCGGCCTGCGGCTACGCATGGTCAAGCAGGTGCCGATCGACGAGTGGCTGGCACCCGGCATGAATCATGGCTGCGTCCTCAAGTTCACCGAACAGGGCGAAGTCCTGGGCTCGTGGTGGGACCCGAGCGGCATCTCCCATTCGACGCTGACATCGATGCGCGAGCACAAGGGCTATCTCTACCTAGGCGGACTCGAGAACAACCGGATCGGACGGATCAAGCTGGAGGGCGTCGACGAGGCCTGGACAGGGTACGAGGCCTACTGGGGCAGCAAGCGGCGGGACCGGCATTAAACCATGGGCGCTTTCACCAATATCAAACGCGATCTCGAGCAGATCATCTTCCGCAACCGTGAGCAGAACGCGATCCCCGCGATGGATGGCGCGATCAGCCCCAACAACCGACTGGATGCGCTGCCTTCCATCGGAGAGCCGATCCCCGGTGCCGACGACGCGGCCGAGGGACCGGACGGCGCGTTGTATGTCTCCGGCGGCCGGATCGTGTATCGCCTGGCCGGCGACGGCTACACCAACCGCACCGTCTTCGCGACGTTCGAGGCCAATGTGGGTGGCCTGGGCGTGCACCCGGACGGCCGCGTTCTGGTCTGCGTCTCCGGCCGCGGTCTCGCGGCCGTGGACGCGCATGGACGGCAGACCTGGCTGCGTCAGGCCGAGGACCAGCCACTTCGCTGCCTGACCGGTGTCGCGGCGGCAGCCGACGGCACGATCTTCCTGACCGACGGAACCACTGCTTACGAACCGGACGACTGGTGCAGGGACCTGATGGCGAAGAACCATCTTGGTCGCCTCCTGACGTGCCGTCCCGACCTGGATTCGCCAAACGTGTTGCTCCGAGATCTGTACTATCCGAACGGCCTTTCGATCACGCCGGATGGCGCCGGCCTCTGGTTCACCGAAAGCTGGAAGCATCGCGTCAGCCGAACGGCGATCAATGGCAGCGTTCTGGGGCGGCCAACCGTGGTGCTGAACAATCTCGCCGGCTATCCCGCCCGCATTGCACCCGCATCGGGTGGCGGCTTCTGGCTCGCTATGTTCGCCGTCCGCACGCATCTGGTGGAATTTGTCCTGCGGGAGGATGAATACCGGGAAGCAATGATTCGCACCATCCCGCCATCCCGCTGGGTTGCCCCGGCGCTCGCCACCACGAACCACTGCCACGAGCCAATGCAGTTCGGCTCGATCAAGGCGCTCGGCATTGAAAAGCCCTGGGCGCCGCCCCGCTCCTACGGGCTGATCGTTCGAATCGATGCAAATGGCGATCCAATCGAAAGCCTGCACAGCCGCGTCGGCGGACGCTACCACGGCATAACGGCGGTCCGGGAGGTGGCGCAGGGACTGGTCATCGTCTCCAAAGGCAGCGGCCGCGTCATCCTCGCCAAAGCAGGAGTCACGTCATGAACGACGTATTGACAGCACCTCGGAATGAGGCGGCCCCATCGCGCCGCAGCGGCGAGCCGGTCCTGCGGATCGTTAACGGCAGCAAGATATACGGCGGCGTTCATGCGATTGAGAATGTGAACTTCGACCTCTTCGCGGGCGAGGTCCACGCGCTTGTCGGCGAAAATGGTGCCGGGAAATCAACCCTGTGCAAAGCCATCGCCGGGGCCATCCAGTTGACCTCGGGCGAATATTACGTGGACGGCAAGGTGGCCAAATTCGACAGCCCGCGCGACGCACTCGCCGCGGGCATCTGCATGGTTTACCAGGAAACCAGCTTGGTTCCCACCATGACTGCAGCGCAGAATATCGAACTTGGCAACGAAAGGCTTCTGACACGCTTCCGCAGCCTGAACATCCAGGCACAACAGCTCCTGCAATCCCTCAATTTCCACGTCGACCCCGCAACCCCCGTCGCCATGCTCGGCACCGCCAAGCGCCAGATGGTGGAAATCGCCCGCGCCATCTACAACAACGCGCGCGTCATCATTTTCGACGAACCAACCGCCAGCCTGACGCCCGAAGAAATCGTGCACTTCTTCAACCTTGTGCGCGACCTGCGCAGCCGCGGCGTCGGCATCATCTATATTTCGCATGCGCTTGAGGAATCGCTGAAAATCTCCGACCGGGTAACGGTGCTGCGCGACGGCAAGCTGGTCGTCAGCGCCCGGACATCGGACATGACGCGCGAAAAGCTGGTGCGATTCATGATCGGACGGGACATCAGCCAGACCCACTACTCGCACCAGGAAGGCCAACCGCGCCGGCGGCGCGAACGGGGCGCCAAGGTGCTCACGGTCGAAAACGTCACCATGGGCACGATCGTCAAGAACATGTCGTTTTCAGTCTATGCGGGTGAGGTCGTCGGCATCGCCGGCCTGATCGGCTCCGGCCGCACCGAAATCGCCAAGATCATCTATGGTGCGCTGAAGCGAAACCTGATCAACGGCGGCACCATCCGGCTGCACGGCAAGCCGATCCGCTACAAGGTCCCCAAACAAGCGATCAATGACGGCATCGTCTATATCACCGAGGACCGTAAGCTGAACGGCTTCTTCGAAACGATGGTCGTGGATGACAACGTGTATATCGGCAAGCTGGCAACCCGCGCGGGATGGCGGCTGCTGATATCACGAGCGACCCGCGGCAAGCTCGCCAACTATTGGGTCGAGCGCTTGAAAATCAGTGCGCTACAACGCAAGGCGAAGATCGTTGAGCTGTCCGGTGGCAACCAGCAGAAGGTCGTGATCGCCAAATCGCTTGTGCAGGACCCCGAAATCATCATTTTCGACGAGCCGACCCGGGGCGTTGATGTCGGCACCATCCCGGAAATTCATACCCAGATCCGGCGGCTGGCCGACGAAGGCAAGGCGGTGGTCGTGATCTCCTCCTATTTACCCGAGGTGCTGGCCATATCCGACCGTATCCTCGTGGCCCGCCTCGGGCGGATCGTCGCGGAATTCGATGCGGCCGAGGCTACTGAGGACAAGATCATGTATGCAGCGATCCACTGACCGCAAACCGCCCCGGTCCAACCACGACGCGAACTGTCGGCAAACCCCGGCAAGCCGCACACCATCCCTCGCCGTATCGTGGCAATCACGCTATATCGGATAAAATCAAACTCTCTCCCGCGGATAACATGACCCCCGCCATCATTATCTTCCCCGGTATCAACCGGGAACGCGACATGGCCATCGCCCTTGAAGCCACCTTCGGCACAAAGCCGCGGATGCTGTGGCACAAGGACACCGACCTGACCGGCATCGACCTTGTCGTCATCCCCGGCGGCTTCAGCTTCGGCGACTATCTGCGCTGCGGCGCCATGGCCGCACAGTCGCCGATCATGCGCGCGGTGAAGGCCCACGCCGAACGCGGCGGCTATATTCTGGGGGTCTGCAACGGGTTCCAGATCCTGGCTGAGGCCGGCATCCTGCCCGGCGCCCTGCTGCGTAACGCCTCACTGCGGTTCCTGTCGATGGACTGTCACCTGCGGGTCGAGCGGGCCGATACCGTGTTCGCCAACCGTTACCAGAAGGGGCAGACCTTCCGCGCAGTCATGGCGCACGGCGACGGCAACTACTTTGCCGACGACGCCACACTGGACCGGCTTGAGGACGAAAACCGCGTCGCCTTCCGCTATGCCACCCCGGCCGGCGACGCCACGCCGGACGTCAACCTCAACGGCAGCGCCCGCTCCATCGCCGGCATCTACAGCCAGAACCTCCGCGTTCTCGGCCTGATGCCGCACCCCGAGGACCTTGTGGACCCGCTGATGGGGGGCAATGACGGAAAGCCGCTGTTCGAAGCGCTCGCCGCCGCGTAAACCGCGCGCATGCAGACCGCAGTCACCGAATCCCTAGCCCGTAGCTTCGGCCTCAGTGCCGAGGAATACGGCCGCGTCCTCTCGATCATGGGCCGGACGCCCACATTGACCGAACTCGGCATCTTCAGCGTCATGTGGTCCGAGCACTGCAGCTACAAATCCAGCCGCGTCTGGCTGAAGCAGTTGCCGACCAAGGCGCCGTGGGTCATTCATGGCCCGGGAGAAAACGCCGGCGTGGTCGATATCGGTGACGGGCTCGCCGCCGTCTTCAAGATGGAGAGCCACAACCACCCGAGCTTCATCGAACCGTATCAGGGTGCGGCAACGGGCGTTGGCGGCATCCTCCGCGATGTGTTCACCATGGGGGCACGTCCCATCGCCAACCTCAATGCCCTGCGCTTCGGCCGCCCGGAAAACCCGCGGACCAAGCGTATAGTCGATGGGGTCGT
>DAICYU010000207.1 GCA_027311485.1 Acetobacteraceae bacterium | reverse complement strand
CACCGCCCGACAACGCCAGGGCTGGCGTCCGGCGTAAATGTCCTATGCCAAACTCGGCCAGCAGCTCATCCAGCATCAGCTTGCGGGTGCCGGCATCAGGTTCGATCACCTCCAGCGCAGCCATAATGTTCTGTTCAACATTCAGGCCGCGAAACACACTGGCTTCCTGTGGCAGGTAGCCAATGCCCAGCCGCGCCCGGCGGTACATCGGCAAACGGGTGATGTCTGCGCCATCCAGGCCGATGGCGCCGGTATCGGGCCTTACCAGGCCGACAATCATGTAGAAGGTCGTAGTCTTGCCCGCGCCGTTAGGGCCCAGCAGGCCAACAGCCTCCCCCCGATGCAGGGTGACCGAGACATTTCGCACCACCGGCCGACCCTTGTACGTCTTGCCAACCGCGCGGGCCGTCAGGCCGCCGCTGTGGTCCACACCGTACGGCCGTTCCGGCCGGGGTTCCCGCATCACGTTCACGGCTTCTTGCCCGCGGGCGCTGGTGTCGGCTTGGCCGAACCAGCGGCAGCGTCATTGCCCAAAGACTTGTTGCTCGTATCATTCGGCAGCACGAGCCCGTGCACGCGTCCGCTGCTGGCGGCAACAAGGGTCGCTATCCCTGTCTTCATGTTCACATCCGCCTCGGCGCCGTTCAGCTGATTCTGACCACGGGTAATCTGCACGTTGCCGGCCAGGCGCGCCATCCCCGTGGCAAGGACGTAAACGCCGCGATCGCCGGTCACCGTATCAGTCGGCGTGCGGATCGACACATGACCAAACGCCTCCACCCGCTCCAGCTTGCCGGACGACGCAACCGGATCACCAGACGCGTTGGGGGCGTTTTTAGCGCCAACCTGCGTGGCGGAGCCATTCGGCGGTGGATTGTCCGTGGTATAGGCCACCAGTGTATCCGCCGCCACACGCTTGCCATCGCTGGTTATCACCACGGCATTGCCACGAGCGACCGCCATGTGCTTCTGCGGCCAATATTCGAGGTCATCCCGGGCGGTGATAACGTCGTTCGGCGTGGTCAGCTTTAGGTCACGGCCCGTCATCACCATCACGCTCTGGTCCATGTCATAGGTCGCCTTGTCGCCCTGCGCATGATCCGTCGCGGTAAAGATATGAACATGCCCCTCGGCCTGAAGGCGGTAAATCTCGTTGCCTTCGGTCGAGGTGTCGCCAGCCAGGCCGGCCGCAGGGGAAGGCGCTTGCGCGCCTGCGGCACCCTTTTTTCGATACCATGCGATCAGCCGGTCGGCCGTGACTGTGACATTGTTGCGCACGGCCCGCGCGTCGCCGCGTGCGATGACTTCCTGCTCAGCCTGTCGCCACTCGATACCGTCCCGGGCGGTGATGTCGATCGGACCGCCGTGCGAAAGATCGAGCTGCTGCGCCCACGCCGGGGAAACGGTCAGGCACAGCAGGGCGGCGGCGGCGACACGGTTCAATGATCCGCCCCGTTCAGCACCACGTGCGCGGGGCCGGTGAAATCAATCGCTGTGCCTTTGTCCATCACGGTGAACCCCTGGGCATCCAACACACCGAAAGGCCCTTCGACGTGTACCGGTTGCGCACCGGCGGCGGCACCGGCTTTGAGGTCCAGGGACGCGCTGGCGGTGTGCATGACCGTGCCATCGTCGCGATACAGTGTGACGTTGTTCACCAGATCAAGCTGATTGAGGGATTGGATATAGGTACCGTCCAGCGACGACAGCATCAACCAAGTGCCGTTTGCCAGAGTGATATCACCTTTCGGCATGGTCAGTGCAATTCGCTCCGGCGTGATCTGTCTGGCGGTCGCGGCCGTCACAGTATAGGGTCGCCCCTTCGCATCGACACCGTTGTACCGCGCATCAATAAGCCGGCCGCCTTCAACCTGACCGGCCATCCCTTTCATTTCCAAACGGGCGCCGGTGGTCAGAACCTCGATCTCCGGCCAGATGGCGATCGAGGCCAGCAGCATCAGTGCAACCAACGGCAGCAGCCACTTGGTCAGCGTGATCATGAAGCGGCGGCGCGCAATCCGGCCCGGCGTCGGCGGTTGGCGAACGCGGCCTGTGCCCACCAGATAGGCGCCGGTGCGACGGCTGGAATTGGTCAGGACAGGGGGATGCTGCCCGCTCATGCCAGCCCCGCGCGCAGCAGATCATGCAAGTGCAGGATGCCCAACGGGTGCCCCGCCGGATTGACCACGAACAGCGTGGTGATCGGGCGTTCGTGTGCGTTCATCGCGTGCAGTGCCTCAGCCGCCAATGCATCCGGGCCGATGGTACGAGGCGATGGAGTCATGATCTCCCCAGCCGGGCGCCTCAGTAAGTCGGGGCCCATAGCGCGGCGCAGGTCACCATCGGTGACAATGCCCAGAAGCCTGCCGTCTTCGTGCACGATGCCCAGACAGCCGAAGCGCTTCTCGGTCATCCTGACCAGTGCCGCGTCCATCGGCAAATCGGGACGTGCCAGCGGCATGGCGTCGCCTGTGTGCATGAGGTCGCGGACACGACGCAGGCGCGCGCCAAGTCGTCCGCCCGGATGGATCTGGCGGAAATCGGCAGCGGTAAAGCCACGGCGGGTCAGTAGTGCGACCGCAATCGCATCGCCCAGGGCCAGTTGCATGGTGGTGGATGTAGTCGGTGCCAGGCCCATTGGACAGGCCTCGGCCGCTTTTGGCAGGATCAGGGCGACATCGGCGGCCTTCGCCAGGGCGGATTCCTCCCGCGCCGTGATCGCAACCAGAGGAAGACCGAATCGGCGCGTATGGGCGACCAGATCGGCAAGTTCAGCCGTCTCCCCCGAGTTGGAAAGGGCCAGAACGGCGTCGCCGGGGACGACCATACCCAAATCGCCGTGTGAGGCTTCGGCTGGATGCACGAACAGCGCCGGCGTTCCGGTCGAAGCCAGGGTCGCGGCGATTTTCCGGCCAACCAGCCCGGATTTGCCCATTCCAGACACCACGACACGGCCGGTGGCGGCGTGCAGGCTGTCGATTGCATGATCGAAGCGGTCACCCAGGCTGGCGGCGAGAGACAATAGACCAGCCGCTTCAGCATTGAGCACGTCACGTGCCACCTGAAGATTGGATGCCGTAACTCGATCAGAAGCAGGCTGGTTCAAGTTTTATGCATCTTCCGTGTATAAGGGTGACTGTCTATGGGCCGGTCACATATCCGCGGTCAACCGCGAGCGAATATCGAAGAGTTACTGACCGATAATAGCAGCGCCAGAATTGGCCCTCATCACGTCAAGAATATGTCAATGTCAGTGTGCAAATAAATCCGGCTGATCGTAACCTAGCAGGTCAAGACGCCCGCGAGCTGGCAGAAATGCGAAACAGGCTTCGGCCAGCGCCAGTCGATCTTCCCGGATCAGTAGCGTTTCCAGCTTGGCCCAGAGTGCGTGAAGATGCAGGACATCGGACGCGGCATAAGCGAGTTGTTCGGGCGTGAGTTCGGTCGCGCCCCAGTCAGATGACTGCTGCTGCTTCGAAAGCTCGATCCCCAGCAAGTCCCGGCACAAGTCTTTCAAACCGTGCCTGTCGGTGAACGTGCGGACCAACTTGGCGGCGATCTTGGTGCATTTCACCGGACTGATGGTGATGCCAAGGCTGTGCTGCAGCACCGCAACGTCGAAGCGGGCGAAATGCATCAGCTTGACCGTCGCCGGATCTGCCATCAGTCGCTTCAGATTGGGGCAATCGAATCCGCGTCCGCCACGCTGGGGCGGAACGAGCTGCACCAGATGGCAGTGACCGTCACCAGCCGACATCTGCACGAGGCACAAACGGTCACGATGCGGGTTCAGGCCCATCGTCTCCGTGTCCACCGCGACAACAGGGCCGAGTGAGACATGGTCTGGCAGGTCGTCACGGTAGAGATGGATGGTGCCGTTCGGCATGAATTGTGTGATGCTCATTTAATTGGTGCCCAGGAGAAGACTCGAACTTCCACGACCTTGCGGCCACAGGTACCTGAAACCTGCGCGTCTACCAATTCCGCCACCTGGGCTTCCGGCCAACCGCGCTATGTGCGGCTGGCGGGGAGGCGGCGATTTAGCCCCCCCGCGGCGCGGCGTCAACAGGTCGTGCGTGTTTTTTCCAACGAAATCGTCTGGGGGCGGCGAGCCGGCTTGAGGCAACGGCGTTCGGGCAGTATCAGACCGTCGCGGATAGGAGGCTCACGGCTATGGCGACGCGCAGCGTGGCGACGGTATTCGGCGGCTCTGGGTTCATCGGGCGCTATGTGGTCAAGCGTTTGGCGCGGCAAGGCTACGTGGTGCGCGTCGCAGTACGCGACCCGGAGGCTGCCCTGTTCCTGAAACCGCTTGGCGCGGTCGGACAAATTGTGCCGCTCTATGCCTCGGTGCGTGAGGAAGGCACCGTCCACCGCGCGGTGCAGGAGGCCAACGTCGTGGTCAATCTGGTTGGCGTGTTGGCGGAAAGCGCCGCCGCCAGCTTTCAGGCGGTCCATACCGAAGGGGCGGAGCGTATTGCGCGTCTGTCCGCCGAAGCCGGCGTGCAGCGGCTGGTTCATGTTTCGGCAATCGGCGCCGATCCCGCGAGTCCGAGCAAGTACGCGTCGAGCAAGGGCAAGGCAGAACAGGCGGTACGGGTGGCTTTTCCCACGGCAACAATCCTGCGCCCATCCCTGGTCTTCGGCTTGGAGGACAAGTTCTTCAATCGCTTCGCCGAAATGGCACGCCTGCTGCCGTTCATGCCGGTCATTTCCGGCAAGACGAAGATGCAGCCGGTCTATGTGTGCGACGTGGCAGACGCGGTCATGGCGGCACTGACGCATGAAGACACGCAGGGGAAAGTGTACGAACTCGGCGGGCCGCAGGTCTGGACCTTCCGGGAAATCCTGGCCTTCATCCTGAAAAATACGCGGCGTGACCGCCGGCTTGTAGATATCCCGATGGGCCTCGCACGGTTCCAGGCCTCTGTGATGCAGCATCTCCCGGGCAAGCCGCTGACGCCGGACCAGCTGCTGATGCTGGAGCAGGACAACATCGTATCGCCCGGCGCGGCTGGACTGACCGACCTGGGTATCACGCCGACACCCGTGGAACTGGTCGTGCCAACGTATCTCAGCCGATTCCAACCGGGCGGCGGGCGCCGGCCCGTCGCGGTGCCGCTCGCCGAACAGGGATAAGCTACGATCGGCTGAAGCCGAACCGAGCGGCGGCAGGTGAGCGCACGATGGCACCGCCGCTGGGCTTAGCCTCAGCCGATCATTCGCTAACCCGGGGCGGCACCCTGCGTTTGCACCTGCAGCAGGTAAAGCGACTGGCTTGCGCACATGAAAAGCATGTTCCGCTTCGGGCCGCCGAACGACAGGTTGGCACACACCTCCGGCAACCGGATGCGGCCAATCGGTTTTCCCTGGGCGTTAAAGACGACGACGCCGGCATAGCCAAGAACAGTGTTCGAGCTGATCCACAGATTGCCGAACACATCGGCCCGCATACCATCCGGGCCGCAATGCACGCCATCGATCATCATGTCAGAGAACGTGCGCTGATTCGCCAGCTTCTGCCCCTGTACGTCGAAGGCAAACACCACGCCTTTGCCGCCGGCACCCTGGTCGCCCGGTCCCTTGCCCGTGCTGATGATGTATAAGGTCTTATAGTCCGGCGAGAAACAGATCCCGTTTGGATCGGGCACCTGGTCCTCGGTCGCCACGACCTCGAGATGGCCGCTCGGATCCCAGCGATAGACGGCATTCGGCAGTTCCCGCTTCCGTCCGCCCATCGCGCCCGCATCCGGCGCGCCAATACGCGGGTTCAGCACGCCCGTTGGGTTCGTCGATCCGCCCGCCTCGTCAGGGTGACCTTCCGACAAAGAGTCACCGTAGGGCGGGTCGGTGAACCAGATGCTGCCATCTGGATGCGGCACCAGGTCGTTGGGCGAGTTCAGGCCTTTCCCCTGATATTTGTCGGCAATCACGGTCATCGTGCCGTCGTGCTCCCAGCGTACGACACGACGGAAGAAATCCTGCGTGGACAGCTGACGGCCCTGAAAATCGAATGCGTTGCCGTTGCTGTTGTACGATGGGTCGCGAAACCGGGTGACGTCGCCTGTCTCCCAGACATAGCGATATTGCACATTTGCCTGCACGTCGCTGAACACCAGGTAGCGCCCCTCACTCGACCAGGCAGGCCCTTCCGTCCACTTGAAGCCGGTCGCGACCCTGTGGATGGCGGTGATTCCCAGCAGGTACCGCTGAAAGGACGGGTCCATGATGATGATATCCGGATCCGGATAGATCTCCGGCGGCGCCCATTCCCCCCACATCCGCGGCGGGTTGCTGACGACACTTGGCGGTGTAGGGCGCTCGGCCTCGCGCTGCTGCCCAAAGGCAGTGCCGGCAGCAGCCGTGGTGGCGAGCCCGGCCAAGGTAGCGCGGCGAGACAGGCCGCGAAGACTAGCTTGCATGACGTTCCCTCGGTTTCTTGTTCAAGCGCATTTACGTTACCGGCGCGTCGGTCATGTGTGGAAACAACAGATCGGTGACCTTGCCCCTCCGCGGTGTCTCGCGGCAACCATGAGCGGTTGAGGTCGGATCAGAGGACGGCACACCAACACGCGCCAATCTGTCGTTCAACCGTGCAATTCACACTGCTGGGCTGTTCAGCCTCTGGCGTTCACGCTGTAGGCTTGGACGACAGAGGAGATGCCAATGCCTGTTCCGCAAACCATGACCTACGTCCACGCCAATGGGGCTGGAGAGCCAGACGTGCTGACCCTGGCCACCGGCCCGATTCCCTCACCCAAGCCGGATGAGGTGCTGATCCACGTCCACGCCGCCGGGGTGAACCGGCCTGACGTAGCGCAGCGCCAGGGATCCTATCCGCCGCCGCCAGGTGCCAGCCCGATCCTGGGGCTGGAGGTCGCGGGTGAGGTTGTGGCCGTCGGCAGCGAGGTGACGCAGTGGTCGGCCGGTGATCGGGTATGCGCACTGACCAACGGCGGCGGCTACGCCGGCTATTGCGTGGCGCCGGCGACGCAGTGCCTGCCCTGGCCGGCTGGGTATGACGCGGTGCGCGCCGCAGCGCCGTCGCGGTGATTGCGGTCGCGGCCGCGGTGAAGTTGCCGGCGCTCGCTGGCGTCGTTGTGCTGAGCGTGCGCGATGTGCGCTCGCTCCCCTGGCGTCGCGGTCTTATCGTCATCCTTGAAGCTCTCACCATCTCCGCAGCGG
>DAICYU010000206.1 GCA_027311485.1 Acetobacteraceae bacterium | reverse complement strand
GGGTTGCAGGTCCCAGTTCGGGATCGCGACGCGTTGTCCTGCTTGTGCGACGATGGGGTTGGACGAGGCGAGGCCCAGGAGGGCAGCGCCGGCGAGCGCGTGTCCGAGCATGCTGACACGAGACGCCCAGATTCAGGGTCCAGTCGAGAGTTGCTGTTCAAAGACGCACCGTCGAGACGAAGCGCGTGGCATGTCGACACAACGTCCGGGGCGACGAGCCCGGGCCAGTTCGCCAGACCGACGAACAGTCCTTCCAGTTCCTCGGCGCTGGTGTTCTTCAACAGCTCCGGCACCGCCATGTGCCCGCCATTGCCGATCAGCGGCAGGCGCCGCGGCGGCATGCCGAACTCGGCGAAGTTGTCGATCAGCATCTTGTCGTCCGGCACGCTGGTCGAGGTCAGCAGCGCGAAGTCAGGCCGAGCGGCGCGGATCGGCTGGATCAGGGTGGTGGCATCGGTCAGCGGCGGCGTGTAGACCGCGTTCGTCACCGCGGTCAGTTTCTCGTTCTTCAGCACATGGTCGTCGATCGGCTTGCGAAAGCTGACGGATGCGGCGGTGTTGTCGCCCACCATCGCCACCTTGGTCGGGCGCTTGCCGGTCGCCTTTTCGGCCAGGTCCATGATGATCGGCACCGTGTCCTCGGCCTGCTGGACGGCGGTCGGGGACGACTGGAAGACGTATTTGAAACCGCGATTGGTGATCGCATCGGAGTAGGACAGCGTCAGCCACGGCAGGTGGGCGCGTTCCGTCACCTCGGTGGCGGCCAGGGTGAAGGTGGACAACCAGCAGCCGAAGCCGCCGACAAGGCCAGGCTCCTGCGCGATCATGCGCTGCGCGGCGTCCTTCGCCTTCTCGGCCGAATCACCCGTGTCGTATTCCATCAACTTCAGCTTGGCGCCGCCCAGCGCCTTGATGCCGCCGGCGTTGTTGACGTCGGCGACCGCCATGCGGGCGCCCATCTGCTCCAGGATGCCCTGGCGCGCCCAGGGGCCCGACAGCGGCACCAGCATCGCGATCCTGACCTCCGACGGCGCCTGCGCGCGGGCCCGGAACGGTGCCAGCGCGGCGGCGCCAGCCCCGAGGGCAAGCGCGGAGCGGCGGCTCAATCCGGGCATCGCCGGGTGAATCCTGGTTGTCATGGCAGCGTTTCCTCTTTGCTTAACCGTCAGGGCTTTTGCGTCGTTACTGCTGTGCCGGGGCTTATGCACCGGCGTTCATACATCGCGGCTCATGCGTCCGTCAGGCCCAGGTACTACTTCCGCACCCGGTCGTCCCGCAGCAATGTCTCGTAGGGTCCGTCCAGCACCATCCGGCCGGTTTCCAGCACATAGCCGTGGTCGGACAGTTCCAGCGCCTCGGCCACCCGCTGTTCGACCAACAGGATGGTCACCCCATCCTCACGATGGATCTGCGACACGCGCTCAAAGATCGTGTCCGCTACCGCCGGAGCCAGGCCCATCGACGGTTCGTCCAGCATCAGCAGCTTCGGCGCGCAGGCAAGACCGCGGCCGATGGCGACCATCTGCTGCTCTCCGCCCGACAGCGTGCCGGCCATCTGCGTCGCGCGTTCCGCCAGGATCGGGAACAGCGTCTGGATGCGGTCCAGCGTGTGGTGCCACGCCGCCCGCCCCGCCTTCGGATAGGCGCCCATTTCCAGGTTTTCCCGCACCGTCAGGGTCTTGAACACCTGCCGCCCCTCCGGCACATGCGCGATCCCCAGATGCGCCCGGCGGGCCGCCGTCAGGCCGAACAGATTCTGCCCCATGAAGGTGATCTCACCGGCGGCGGGCGGCACGACGCCGGAGATCGTCTTGAACAGCGTCGATTTACCGGCGCCGTTCGGGCCGACGACGGTGACGAACTGCCCTTCCTTCACCGACAGCGAAACATCCGTCAGCGCGCGCAGGCCGCCATAGGCGACCGAGAGATTACGGACCTCAAGCATTCTGTTTCGCCAGCCATTTCTTGCCCAGATAGGCCTCGATCACGGTCCGGTCCTCCACCACCTGCCGCGGCAGCCCGTCCGCCAGCACCCGGCCGTGGTCCAGCACCACGAACCTGTCGGCAATGCGCATCATCGCGTGCATGGTGTGTTCGATGATGATGATCGTCATGCCTTCCGTGCGCAGCCGCTGCAGCACATCCAGCACGTCGTCGCATTCCTCCCGCCCCAGGCCCGCCAGGGTTTCGTCCAGCAACAGCAGCCGCGGCGACCCGGCCAGGGCGCGGGCCAGTTCCATCAGGCGCAGCTGCTTGTTGGTGAGTTGCCCGGCCGCGACGCCCGCCTGGGCGGACAGGCCGACCCGGTCCAGCGCGCCGGCCGCGGCGGCGATCGCATCGTGGTCCGAGAGGCCCGCGCCGTAGGCGCCGACGATCACATTGTCCAGCAGCGGCAGGCGGGGGAAGCTGCGCACCACCTGGAAAGTGCGGCCAACACCCATGCGGCACACCTGATGCACCTTGCGGCCGGTCATCGGCTCCCCACCCAGGGTGGCGGTGCCCTGATCGGACGTCAGCACGCCGTTCAGCAGGTTGAACAGCGTCGTCTTGCCGGCGCCGTTGGGACCGATGATGCCCAGGATCTCGCCCGCCGCCGCCTGGAACGAGACCCCGCTGACCGCGCGCAGCCCGCCGAAGGATCGCGACAGGTTTTCCACCTTCAGCAGCGGCACGCCTTTTGTGTCACGCCGGGATGGCTCGCCCTGGTCATCACGCCGGGCAGGCTGCGCGGCGGGAAGCGCGGCCGGTGCCGGCGGGCGCCTGAAGAACCGGTCCCGCACCGTCCAGAACAAGCCGTCCGGCGCAGCCAGCGTGATGGCGATGATCGCCACGCCGTACACCACGCCCTGTATCCCCGGCAGCACGTTGCCCAGTTCGGCATTCAGCGATTCCGCCAGGGGCACCAGGATGGCCGCGCCGATCACCGGTCCCCACACCGACGCGACACCGCCGAACAGCGTCACCACCACCGCCTGCGCCGAAACCAGCATTCCGAACACCGAATCCGGCGTCACCACCAGCAGCACACAGGCATACAGCCCGCCCGCCGCCGCCGCGATCATGCCCGAGGCGACCAGCGCGCGCATCTTCCACAGCCGGGCGTTGATGCCGGCGGCCTCGGCGGCCAGTTCGTTCTGCCGGACCGCCAGCAGCGCCAGGCCGAAGCGGGAGTTCTCGACCAGCATGCACGCGAACAGGCCGGCGATCAGCAACCCGACCGAAACCAGCGTGTACAGCCGGGGATTGGTGAATTCCAGGAACGCGGCCGGGTTGTCCCGGTGCATGGGCAGCGACATTTCCTGGAAGCCCAGGTATTGCATGAAGTAGAGGATGGCCAGCGGGTAGGCCAGCATGGCCAGCGCGAAGTAATGCCCGCGCAGCCGGAACGTTGGCAGGCCGATCAGCACCGCGGCGACCCCGGCGACGATCATGCCCAGCGGGATGCCCAGCCAGGGCGTCAGGTTCCAGTAGACCAGCGCCAGCGTCACCACGTAGGCGCCGATGCCGAAGAACGACGCGTGGCCGAACGACAACTGCCCGCCGTAGCCGGACAGGATGTTCCACGACACCCCGAACACCGCCCAGATCGGCACCATGGTCATGATCAGCTGGTAGTAGCTGTTGGTCACAAGCATCGACAGCGCCAGGTAGGCAACCGAAACGACGACCAGTGCGATCAGGTCACGCCGCAGGCGCGGGGCAGAACCATAGCGCATCAGGCACGCTCCGCCGAACGGCCAAACAGGCCTTGCGGGCGCAGCAGCATGATCATCAGGAATACCACGAAGATCGCGGCGTTCTGCAACTGCGGCGGCAGGATCAGCGACGAGCACTGCTGCACGAACCCGACCGTCAGCCCGCCCCAGAACGCGCCCAGGATGCTGCCCATCCCGCCCAGCACCACGCCCGAATACATGATGATGACATAGTCGAGGCCGATGAATGGCCCGAACGACAGATACGTCGCCATCAGGCCGCCGGCGATGGCGGTGATGCCGCTACCCAGGCCGAAGGCGATGCGATAGGCGCGATCGACGTCGATACCCATGTAGGTCGCCGCTGTCGGGTTGTCCGCCGCAGCGCGCAGCGCCTTGCCCATGCGGGTGTATTCCAGCAGCACATACAGCCCCGCCGCTGTCACGATCGCGACGCCGCAGGCGATCAGGCGCGCCTTGTTCAGGAAGATGGTGGCGTCGCCGTAAACCGGACCGATCTCGATGGCGCTGGACGCGAGCGGCGTGCGCACCGTCATGGGCGTGGAGCCGAACAGGATCAGCCCGCCATTCTGCAGGATCAGCGAAATACCCAGTGTCATGACAAGCTGGCCGAAATGGCCCTCATCCAGCGACCCGCTGGTGCGCAGGCCGGACACCCGGGCGATCAGGAACTTGTGCAGCAGGGCCCCGCCGGCGAACACGATCGGGCCGGCCAGCAGCGCGCCGATGAACGGCCCGGCATAAGGCCCGAGGAACGCCAGGATGCCGCCACCGGTTACCAGATACAGGCTGGCGAACATGCCCAGCATGAGCAATTCGCCCTGCGCGAAGTTGACGATGCGCATGATGCCGAAGATCAGACCAAGGCCGATGCACATCAGGCCGTAGATACAGCCGATCGTGATGCCCGCGGCCAGCGCGTTCAGCACGTTCTCGATCAGGACTTCAAGGTCCACGCAGTTACGCTGCCTCCCCGGGGCCGGCTGCCCGTTTGGGCGGCATTTTGTTCGACGGCGATCCTAACCGGGAAACCCCGTGTGCTCAAGCCGACGTGCCCAGGCCGACGTGCCCAGGCACGCGTGCCTGGTAACGCCAGCCGAGGATCAATGTGCCTGAACCGAGGCCGGTTCGGTCAGCCCGGTTCGATCGGCATTCGCGCGATGCTCAGCCACGCGATCGGCGCACCGGCCGCTTCCGCCGCCTGTGCCGGCGGCAGCGCCGTCTTCCAGTCGGCGGCGATGAAGCGGCGCCCGTTCACCGCCGCGGCTTCATCCGAGACCAGCCACAGCAGCGGCGGCACCATGATCTCCGGTCGTAACATCTTCGCCCGGTCCCCGGCATCGCCCACCAACGGCGTATCCGTGACACCGCCCGGAACCAGCACGTTCGACGTCACGCCGGTGCCCGCCAGATCGGCTGACAGCACCGCCATCGCCGACTCCGCCGCGGCCTTGCTGGAGCCGTACAGCAGGTAACCCTCCCGCACCATCGTGCCCAGGCTGGTGGTCACGCTGATGATACGCCCCTGCCCGGCCTTCAGCATGTGTGGCACCACCGCGCGGGTCAGCATGATCGGCGCGGTGGCATTCACCGCCAGAAAACGCGACCATTGCTCCGGGGCGACCTCCCAGAAGCGGATCGGCTTGCTGCGCTGGTCAGGCCGCACATCGGCCTGACCGATGCCGGCATTGTTCACCAGCACGTCGATCCGGCCGAACGCCTTCAGCGTCTCGGATACGATCATGTCAAACGACGCCGCCTGCGCCAGGTCGGCGCCTAACGGCCTGATCGGCGCCGGCAGCGTGCCCAGGCCGGCGGCATTCCGGTCCACCGCAACCACATCAAACCCGGCCTCAGACAATCCCAGCGCCATCGCTCGGCCCATGCCGCTGGCAGCCCCGGTGACGATGGCGGTTTTGCGTTGTGTTGACATTGATGGTTCCTCCCGGCCAACACTGTGCGGCGGATGGCAGGGAATGCCAAATGCGCCAGCCAAGAGCCGCCCCGATATGTCCCTAGGCCTGATTATTTTCGACTGTGATGGCGTCCTGATCGACAGCGAGTCGCTGTGCGACCGCGTCGTTTCCGCCGAACTGACGCGCCAGGGCTGGCCCCTGCCGCCGGCTGAATGCCACCGCCGGTTCCTCGGCCTGACCTTCGCCGACATCCAGACGGCGGCCGAAAGCCACCTCACCCGCCCGCTCGGCCCCGGCTGGATCGATCATGTCATCACCCAAGTCACCACCGTCATGGCGCAGGAGGTCGAGCCCATCCCCGGCGCCCGGCAGGCGCTGGAAGGCACCGCGGCGCTCGGCCTGCCTTACCGCATCGCCTCCAACTCCTCGCGGGCGGAAATGGACGCCAAGTTCACCCGCACCGGCCTGGCCGCGTTGATCCCGCAGGACCGTATCCACAGCGCCTACGACCTGATCGCGCTCGGCAAGCGCGGCAAGCCGGACCCGGACCTGTTCCTGGATGCCGCCGCCGCCGAAGGCGTGCCGCCCGGCGCCTGCGTGGTGATCGAGGACTCCCTGGCCGGCATTCGCGCCGCCGTCAGTGCCGGCATGATATGCTGGGGCTACGCCCCCGAGGATGAGGGAGAGCGGCTACGGCAGGCGGGCGCCCTTCCCTTCGGCTCGATGTTTGCGATACCATCCCTTCTCCGCCCCCTGCTGCACGGATCGGCATGACCATCAACGCGTTCAGCTACCTGTATCCCTGGACCAAGGCGTTCCATGTGATGTCCCTGATCGCCTGGATGGCCGGGATGTTCTATTTGCCGCGGCTGTTCGTGTATCATTGCGATACGGTCCGCGGCAGCACGGACTCGGAACGGTTCAAGGTCATGGAATACCGGCTGATGAAACAGATCATCAACCCGGCCATGATGGCAACCTGGATATTCGGCATCATCCTGGTGCTGACGCCCGGCATCATCGACTGGTCGGCCGGTTGGTGGCACGTGAAACTGTTCTGCGTCCTGCTGCTGTCCGCCTTTCACGGGTCCATGTCCCGCTGGCGGAAGGACTTCCTGCATGACAGGAACTGGCGGTCGACCCGTTTCTACCGCATCGCCAACGAAGTCCCGACGGTGCTGATGGTGATTGTCGTCATCATGATCATCGTCCGGCCATAAGGAACCACCATGCCCGTCCGCATCGTCGATGTCCGCGAAGTCACCAAGCCGATCAGCAGCCCGATCCGCAACGCCTACATCGATTTCAGCAAAATGACCTCCAGCCTGGTTGCGGTCGTCACCAACGTCCAGCGAAACGGCAAGACGGTGGTCGGCTACGGCTTCAACTCCAACGGCCGCTATGGGCAGGGCGGCTTGATCCGGGAGCGTTTTGCCCCCCGCATCCTGGAAGCCGATCCGGCCTCGCTGCTGGATGACACGCAGGACAACCTGGACCCGGACAAGGTCTGGGCGACAATGATGCGCAACGAAAAGCCCGGCGGCCATGGCGACCGGTCGGTG
>DAICYU010000205.1 GCA_027311485.1 Acetobacteraceae bacterium | reverse complement strand
CGAAAATCGTTTTTGCTTAAGGCAATTTTCCCCCGGGGTTTTGCCCAGGGGATGTTGCCAGGGTGGTTTTTTTGCTTGTTGGCAAAGCTAGCCCCGTTGCGGCGCCGTGCGGAAGGGCTGGCCTTGCCGCCGGCCGAAAAAACGGCGCAAGCGTGATGCTCCATTGCGATTCGGGCCATCGCATCGGCCGTCAGGTTTCTGTAAGACAGCCGTCACTGGATTCTCGTATCGCAAGGACAATAATGGACGTTGCACACGGCAGGCGCCTGATGCGCTTGCGACGCATGGGCCGGATGCCGCTAATCTCACCGCGTTTGTGGTTTCGGCGCGTCGTCTTCTGGGTGGGGGCGCTGCTGGTGGCGACCGTTGCCGTCCTGTTCGCTCAGGCGGCCAACTGGTCCGCCGCGCAGTTTCTGCATGTGATCGCCGGCCGGCCCTGGCTGCCGTTCGTCCTGGCCCCGTTGGGCCTGACGATTTCCTTCCTGCTGACAAAGCACGTCTTTCCCGGTGCCCAGGGCAGCGGCATTCCGCAGACCATCGCCGCCCTGCACATGCATGACCAGGAACTCATCGGGCGCGTCCTGTCGCTGCGCATCGCGGTGGGGAAAGTCCTCCTGACCCTGCTGGGACTGGCCTGCGGCGCCTCCATCGGGCGCGAAGGGCCGACCGTTCAGGTCGGCGCGTCGATCATGCACGCCATGGGCAACCTGCTGCGTCTGCCACGGCCGGAGTTGCGGCGGGCCCTGGTGCTGGCCGGTGGCGCGGCGGGCATCGCCGGGGCCTTCAACACGCCGCTGGCAGGCATTGTGTTCGCCATCGAGGAACTCAGTCACTCGTTTGAGGCCCGGACGTCCGGCACCGTATTCACCGCGGTTGTCATCGCCGGCGCTACCACATTGGGCCTGGTTGGCAACTATACCTATTTCGGTCAGACCTCGGCGCAGATCGGCAACCACGCCGCGACCGAGGCGGTGGTGCTGTGCAGTCTGGCCGGCGGCATACTGGGTGGTTGTTTCAGCCAGGCGCTGATCATCGCCGCCAAGGGCCTGCCGGGGTGGAGCGGCCGTCTGATCATGCGCTATCCGGTCGTTTTCGCCGCAGCATGCGGACTGGCCCTGGCGATTCTGGGCTGGCTGTCAAACGGCCAGACCTACGGCACCGGTTACGATCAGGCGCGTATGATGGTTGAAAACCGCGCCATCCTGCCGCCCAGCTACGCCCTGCTGAAGTTCGCGGCCACGGTTGTGTCCTACGTCAGCGGTATTCCCGGCGGCATCTTCGCGCCGTCGCTGTCGGTGGGCGCCGGCCTGGGGTCGGTACTGGCACCGCTTGTCCCCGCGGCACCGATGGGGGCGATGATCCTGCTGGGCATGACCGCGTATTTCTCAGGCGTGGTGCAGGCGCCGATCACCGCCACGGTCATCGTCATGGAAATGACCGCAAACCAGAGCCTGACGATCCCGCTGATGGCGACCGCGTTCCTGTCCTTCGCAATCTCCCGCCTGATCTGCCGCCGTCCGCTCTACAGCGCTCTCGCTCGGCGATTCCTCGCCTTGCAAGGCGGACACTGACGATATTCGCCGCGATGGCGGGGCTGCCCCCGCTCATCGCGGCAATGATCAGAGCGTGCGCTGCGCGACGACCGGTTTTCGGGTGATGTCGGGCGCCGCATAAACACAGTTACGGCCACCGTGCTTCGCTGCATACAGGGCGGCATCCGTGCACCCGATCAGATCCTCGATCGACATGTCCGGATCAGGCACGACAAACCCCACGCCGACGCTGACCGTGACATGGCTGCACACGCTGGCCGTGTGCGGCCGAGCGCGTTGGGCCACCCGGCGGCGGATGTCCTCGGCGATGCCGAGCGCGCCATCCAGGTCGGTGTTCGGAAGGATGACGGCGAATTCCTCACCGCCATAGCGGGCCGGAACATCGCCGGGCCGGTGAACCGCCGATGTGATGGCCGCGGCGACGTCGCGCAGGCACGCGTCCCCGGCCTGATGGCCGTACAGATCGTTGAATGCCTTGAAGTGGTCGACGTCCACCAGCAACAGGGACAACGCCGTTCGCTGCCGCTGTGCCCACCGCCATTCGCGGGCCAGAGTCACATCGAAGGCGCGCCGGTTGGCCAGATTGGTCAAGGCGTCGGTGCCGGCCAGGGTCTCCAGGCGCCGGTTGACGGCCGCAAGCTCCTGGTTGGCGGCGGCCAGCCGCTCCACCAGCTCCGACGTCTCCCGTTTCTGCATCAGCAGGTCCAACGTCTGCAGCCGTAGCGCCCTGCTGACGGTAAGGCCGGATACCATGTGCATGAGAACCATGGCGGAATACACTTGCAGGACCACGTTGCCTGACGCGGCGCAGGCCAGGAACAGCGGGCCGGATGCCAGCAGGTTCTGGCCAACCGCGATCGGGCGAACCGATCCGCCGCTGACCAGGCCGGCATGCATGCCGATCAGGCAAGTCGTCATCGCGTGTCTTGGCTCATAGAGTATGACCGCAGTCGCGGCGCCCCAGCCGGCACCGGCTGCCCAGGCCGTAATCAGGCTGCGCAGCGCCCATTCGCGCGGCGTGCCGGAATGTGCGGACCGGTGATAGTCCGCCCGCTGTCGCCATCGCCAGGCGAAGACAACGGTGATGTAGGCAACCAGCGCCAGGTACCAGCGGGAGCCGGACTCAACATACCCGACGATGCCGAATGCCATCAAAGCCACTGTACCGGCCATCAGCGAGGCGGTGTCCCGGTACAGCCGGTCCACCATGACCCAGGCGATGTCCTGTGGCAGGCTATCGACGCCTGCCAGATAGCCGAGCAGCCTCCTCACGTCGACCTCTCGTTCGGCGAGATTACCGAAGTCAGCCGCCGCAGATGCACAATAACGCCGGAACGTTACAGATCTGCTAATACGTCAGGCTTTATCCACGTTTTGATGGCTTGCTTCAATGGCTTATTTCGGTGTTGGCGGCTGCATGCCCTCGGCGACGATCTGCCTCAGCTTGGCATGCAGATGCGGGTTGCCGGCCACCACATGGCCGGTCTGCATCGGATCGCCATCGCCGACGTCGGTGGCGTAGCCGCCAGCCTCCCGCACCAGAATCAGGCCGGCCGCTATGTCCCAGGGCTTGATCCCCAGTTCCCAGTAGCCGTCGTAGCGCCCGTGTGCGACCCAGGCGAGGTCCAGCGCCGCGGCGCCGAAGCGGCGGATGCCGGCAACCTGCGGCATCAGCGCCGCCAGCGTGCGGTTGAAGGCATAGCGGCGCGCCGCCGAGACAGCGCCGAACGGGATGCCGGTGGCGAACACCGCCTCATGGACGTCACGACGTGCCGAGACGCGCAGGCGGCGTTCGTTGACGAAGGCGCCCACGCCTTTCTCGGCCCAGAACATCTCATCGGTGGCCGGGGCATAGACCAGGCCGGCCTGGACTTCCGTTGTGCCGTCCGGCAGGCGGCGTTCCAGTCCGATGCTGATCGCCCAGTGCGGGATGCCGTGCAGGAAGTTCGTCGTGCCGTCCAGCGGATCGACGACCCAGCGCCACGTCCAGTTTTCCGACCCGGATGCGCCGGATTCCTCCAGCAGGAACGCATAGCCGGGACGGGCCTTGTTCAACTCCTCCTTCAGCGTCTGTTCGGCCCGCAGATCGGCCTGGGAGACGAAGTCGGACGGGCCTTTGACGCTGACCTGCAGCTGCTCCACTTCCGAGAAGTCGCGCAGCAGCCGCTTGGCCGCCTTCTGGGCGGCGTTGGCCATCACCGTCAGATGTGGGGAGAGGCGGAGTGCCATCAGCCCTTCGCGCGCTCCACGTAGCTCGCATCCTCCGTCCGCACGACGATCCGCTCACCCGCCTCAATGAACGGCGGCACCATGGTCTTTACACCGTTCGAAAGTTTCGCCGGCTTGTAGGAGGAAGATGCGGTCTGCCCTTTCACCACCGGATCGGCTTCGACCACTTCCAGCGTCACGCTCCCGGGCAGGTGGATCGCCACCGGTTCGCCTTCCACCAGATCCACCGTCAGCTGCATCTGGTCCTGCAGGAACGGCGCGGCATCGCCCATCAGGTCCGCCGGCACATGGGTTTCCTCGAAGGTCTCCGGGTCCATCAGCACCAGGTTGATGCCGTCGGTATAGGAGTAGGTGTACTCCTTTTCCTCGGTGGTCAGCCGTTCGACCGTGTCGGCGGTGCGCCAACGCTCATTCGTCTTGTTGCCGGTCTTGAGGTTGCGCATTTCCACCTGGATGAAGGCGCCGCCCTTGCCGGGGGTGATGATCTGCTGCTTCAGCACCGTCCAGCGGGCACCTTCATGCTCGATAACCTGGCCGGCGCGGATCAGGTTCGCCTGCTGCTTCATGAGTTGATCCGTTCGGTTGATATTGAATGGAGCGGGCTTCTAGACCCGGGCGAGGGTTGGGGGCAAGTTTCCGCCGCCTGGCCGTGGCCTGCCGAGGATACGGCGGTGCTGTCGGGGGGGCCGCGGGCGGTCGGCCGAAAGACGTCCAGCGGTCGTCCGACCAACGGTGGCCAGCACGATGTGCGCGGCGTCCTGGCATCGCCCGCACCGTCTCGGGTGCCACCGTATGTCAGCCGGATGGCGCCAGGTTGGCCACCTTGTCGCGCGCCCGCTCCCGCGCCTGGATTTCCCCCTCGCTCAGGCGCGCGTCGTAGATCGAGCGTGGCTCGATCGTTCGGGCAATCAGCGTGGCGATGCTGACGGCGGTCAGCATGGGCAGCATGGCACCACGCGCCCAGCCGCTCATTTCCATCATCAGCACGACAGTGGAGATCGGTCCCTGGGTTGTGGCCGCGACGAAGGCGGTTGCCCCGACCAGCGGGAACACGCCGGCCGGCGTGCCCGGCCAAAGCCACAGCCAGGGAAGCCCCAGCAAGCTGCCCAGCAGCGCGCCGGTAGCCAGCGATGGAGTAAACAGTCCACCCGGTGCGCCACAGGCCAGGCACAGGATGGTGGAAGCCGGGCGCAGCAGCACCAGCGGTGCGATCAACGCCAGACCAAGCTGACCCGTGAACGCAAGATGCGCCACGTCACGCCCATTGCCGAGAAGCTGCGGAAAGGGGATGGACAGCGCCCCCAGTGTGGTCAGCACCAGGACCGGCGTCGCCATCCGCCACCAGGCCTTTCTGGGCTTGTGCCGGTCGGCCCAGGCGATCAGCCGGACAAACGCCATCGCGGCAAGCCCCAGGACGGGCGCGGCCACGATCGCCCATACCGCGGCCGAGGCGGTGCTTGGATAGTTCGGTATGGCGTAGATCAGAGCGTTCGGCATGAACAGCCAGGATACGCCGGTGGCGATCAGGCTTGTCGTCAGCGCCGGCAGCACGAAGCGCAGCGCCAGCGCGCCGCGCAGCACCTCCAGCGCGAACAGCGCACCGCCGACCGGTACCCCATAGGCGGCGGACATGCCGGCCCCGGCGCCGCAGGCAACCAGCAGCCGGCGTTCCTCATCGGTCAGGCCGGCACGGTCGGAGAATGCGTCGGCGCACACCGCGCCGGCTTGCTTCGGGGCACCCTCCCGCCCCAGGGCGGTGCCCAGGCCGACGATGATGATGGACAGCACCGCGTTGCCCAAGGTGCGCAGCTTCGGCAGCCGGCCGCTGTTGAACCAGATTGCGGCATTGATATCGATCGTCGTGCCGCCGGTGGTCAGCAGGATGCGTCCGGCCCCCGCGATGATCCCCGCGCACAGCAAAATAACCGGATGCATGAATGCAACGGTATGCTCGGCCACCCCTAGAATGTCCCGCGGGCTGTGCCAGGCGTATTGCTGGGCTTGTTGCAGAAGCCAGGTCAGGGACGCTGTCGCCAAGCCGGTGCCGACACCGGTCAACACCACCGCACACCAGAAGCGGATTGCTCGGCGATGGGCCAGATTGGGCGGGATCATACCAGTGGAACGCGAACGGGCCGGCTTGGGATGCTTCCTTCACCGCCCGGCATGGGGCACTATCCAGTCAATCCGCATCAGGAGAGGGCGCCGATGAACGAGCCGACCCTGGAGGACTCGCTGCGCCGTCGGGTGGCCGACGTGCTGGACCGCTGCATCGCATGCGGTGCCTGCGCCGAGGTCTGTCCGATGCCCACGCCCGCCGGCCTGGGTAACGCTGCCCCGGGGGCATTGACCGCCGGCGTGCTGCACGTGCTGCGCGGCGGCACGCATGCGGAGGCCGAACGGTGGGCCGAGGTCTGCTCGGGCAGCGGCCATTGCATCCCGGCTTGCCGGCATGGCGTCAACCCACGCGTGATGCTGGCGCTGGCGCGGACGGCGGCGCTGCAACGCAGCGAACCGGCATCTCGCCGCAAGACCGCATTCAGTCGCTTCGGCGCGATGACCGAGGGGGTGCGGGTGCTGTCGCGGTTTCAACTGCCGCCCGAGGTGCTGGCCCGGTTCCGGCCGCAGGACGACAGCCACACGGCGGATGTGGTCTTCTACACCGGTTGCAACGTGCTGAAGACGCCGCATATCGCGCTGCTGTGCCTGGATATCATGGATGCGATGGGCATCCGCTACCGCGTCCTCGGCGGGCCTTCGGCTTGCTGTGGGGTGCTGCAATTCGGCGCCGGGGACATCGCAACGGCGGGCCGCGTCGCTTTCCGCACCATCGACCGCCTGGCCGCCGCAGCGCCGAAAGCCCTGTCCTGGTGCCCGACCTGCCAGGTCCAGCTTGGGGAGCTTGCCGCGCCGGGCAGGCCCGACACCGGGCTGGACATGACCCCGTTCGTGCGTTTCCTCGGCGAGCATCTGGACACGTTGCGCCCACTGTTGCGACACCCTGTCCACAGGCGCGTCGGCCTGCACGAACATCCCGGCAATCCCGGTGTTCCGGAAGCCGCGCAGGCCATCCTGCGTGCCATCCCGGGACTGGAGTTCGTCGATCTGGCGCAGCCGCGTGTCGGGTATATGTGTAATAAATTGGCACCGCTGATGGCGTTCAAGCAGGATTATCACCGCGCGCAGTTGCAGGCCGCCGCCGACGCCGGCGTCACCACCCTGGCCGGCATCTACCATGCCTGCCATCGTGAGTTGTGCAGCCATGAACGCGACTGGCCGTTCGAGGTGGTGAATTTCCTCGAACTGGTCGCCGAAAGCATGGGCATCGACCGGCCGGATGTGTTCAAGCGGCTGAAGATCATGCAGGATGTTGATGCTGTCCTGACCGATGCGGCGGCGCTGATCGAAGCCAACGCCGTGTCG
>DAICYU010000204.1 GCA_027311485.1 Acetobacteraceae bacterium | reverse complement strand
GATCTTCCGGGAGACAAACAACGGCGGCGGCCTGCAGAACGCGGTCTTCCTGCGCGCCATACTCCACTCCGACGGGAACATAGCCTACGCAAACTACATGACAGCGGGACAGTTCACCGCCTGGGCACAAAATGCTCAGTTGACGTCGTCGATTTACAATCCATGGCTAACGCAAAGCTGAAACGGGCTGGCATCGCCGTCAGGTCAGGCGTGTCACCATGATAAGCCCTCATTGACCACAGCCAGCCCAGCAGCGTAACAACCAGCTTGTGTTTGGCGGGACGGAAGATCCAGCGCCGTTCGATCATCCCGGCCGCCGTCACGACGATGGCTGGCATCATAGTGGCATGAATCGGATTGCAGCTTCCAAGGGCACAGACCGCGGCTTGCGTCATGCAATCCGACAGAAACAGGCGGCGTGGTGATGGTCTTCGATCTCCGTAAGGTTTTTTCGCGTCGCCAGCCGGAGCTTACCCGGACGGAATGCGCCGAACCCGAAATCGTTACGCCGGGTCGGGGCGGCGCCGCCTTGGTCAATGAGCGGCTGGCCCGCTACCTCGACCTGCTCATGACCTACGACGCCATGGCCGCCGCCTATGCCGGTCGGGGTACCGTCCGCCATCTCGATCGTGACGACAAGGAATACACCGCCAGCGACGAATGGGCCGAGACTCACTACTTCTCGGTCGGCGAGGATGCGATCCGCATCGTCGTGCAGGCGCTTACCGCCAATCTGCGTCCACCGCCGCGCTCTATTCTCGACTTTCCCAGCGGTTCCGGTCGCGTCACGCGGCACTTGCGTGCTTTCTTCCCCGCGGCGCGGATCATCGCATGTGACCTCTATCCGAGCCATGTTGAGTTCTGCCGCACCCACTTGGCGGTTGATGGCATGGTGTCAAAGGAAAACCTGAGCGAACTCGATTTCGGCGCCACATTCGACCTGATCTTCTGTGGTTCGCTGATGACCCATCTGCCCGCCCCGTTGGTCGGCGCGGGCCTGGAACTCATTGCGCGCTCCCTGTCCGACCGTGGGGTCGCAATCGTTACCCTCCAGGGCCGCCATTCCGAACACATCCAGAAGCACAAGTGGAAGTATCTTGACGATGCGCTGTTCGATGTCGCCCTGGAAGGGATGCAAGGCAGCGGCTTCGGCTACGTCGATTATGACCACGATTTCCGCAGGACGTTTGATCAACAGACCAACTATGGCGTCAGCCTGATCCGTCCCGACTGGATCATGGCGCGCCTGCAGGCCATCCCCGACATCCGTATCCTCGGTTTCGCCGAACGCGCATGGGATGATCATCATGATGTCGTCGTCTTCGGCAAACCGTCCGTCAACGCCGACGCATAAGCGCCGGCCCGCGTCGTTATTGCGCCGGCCGTCCGCTTAAACGCGCACGGCCGTCATTCCGACGTTGGCAAGCGCACGGCACCGCGCGTAGATTACCAGCCATTGCCAATGGTTCTTTTTCATATCGGTTCGGTCGACGATCCTTGCCCTACACTCCTCCTTATCCGCCGCGGCCACCCGCCGTTTACCCACCGTTGCGCCTGTTGCGGACGGCACGGGAAAACCTGCTGGCTATTTGGCCGGAAACGACTTTCAGCAAGGAATTCTTCGGCCATACCTTGCTCCGCCGCTCGCTGTTCATCTGCAACAGCCCCGATACCGTCCGGCAGGTCTTCGTCGACGACGCAGCGAATTTCGAACGCAAGTCGCCGCAACAGCGCCACGCGCTGCGGCCCCTCATTGGCGACGGCCTGTTCATCAGCGATGGCGATGTTTGGCGGGAACGTCGGCGCGCCGTTGCCCCGCTGACCCATGTCTCCCGATTGCCGGAGCTCGCACCGGCCATGACGCAGGCGGCCACCGAGCGCCGTGACCTGTGGGTCCGCTGCACCGGCCAGGAAATCGACGTTCTCGGCCACATGGCCGAAATGACCGCCGACGTTATTTGCCGGACCATCTTCGGCTCTCAACTCGGCCACGCCGCAGCCCGCACCGTCGTCACCGCCTTCAGCGAATATCAGGCGCTGATCGGGCAGATGGACCTGCTCTCGCTTCTCGGTCTTCCGGACATGATCCCCCGCCTGCACGGGCGGCGTATTCGCGCCTCGGCGGAGCGCATCCAGACTGTCGTGTCTAACCTGATGACGGACATTCTGAAGGGCGCCCGCAAGGACGAACCGTCCCTGATCCGCTCGCTCAGCGACCCGGCCTCCGGCCACGCCCTCTCGGCCGAGGCTGTGCGCAACGAAGCCTCCGTCCTGTTCATGGCCGGGCATGAAACCACAGCCAACACCCTCGCATGGGCCTGGTTCCTGCTCTCCCAGGATCCCGAAACCGAAGCCCGCCTGCATGCCGAGGTCGATCAACTCGCCGGCCAACCGGCCACCTATGCTGATCTGCCGGCACTGCGCTTCACCCGCGCGGTGATCGAGGAAACCCTGCGCCTTTTCCCACCAGTGCCGATCCAGGCGCGGGAAGCCCGCGAAGCCCGCACCATCGCCGAACGGGAGGTGCCAGCCGGGGCCATCGTCATGCTGGTACCCTGGTTGCTGCATCGCCATAAGCTGCTGTGGGACCAGCCCGACAGTTTCATTCCGGATCGCTTCATGCCGGGCGGTTCTGGCGTGCCCAGCCGGTATGCCTACGTGCCATTCAGCATCGGCCCACGGATCTGCACCGGCGCCGCATTCGGCCTGACCGAAGCAGTCCTTTGCCTGGCGACCCTTGCCCAGACCGTCCGGCTCACACTGCGCCCCGGCTGGCCAGTGATGCCGGTATGCCGCCTCACGTTACGCCCGGGCGAACGGCTGCCGATGCGGATCGAACCCCGCCTGCCGCTCGCCGGCAAAGGACTTGCGGCGTGAGCCTCAATCCGCGCACCGCACGCCTCATTGCGGAAGCGCGCGACCTTTCCCTCCACTACGGCATGCGCGCCCTCCCTACCCCCGCGTGCTCGGCTCTGGGCGCCTGGTTCGGCATCCGTCTTGGTCAGCGCGGCCACCCGGCCGCCGACGCCCGTGCCCGCGCCCTGCTGCGGCGGCTGCGCCCCGATCTCGCCACCGATCCGGTCGCGCTTGAGGACTCGATCCAGACGCTCTGGCGCCATGTCGGGCGAACCTATGCCGAATTTGCCGCCATCGAACGCATCGCCGAGGAAGGCCGCACCATCGTTAACGGCTCGGACCATCTCAACAACGCCTATGCCGACGATCGGCCGTTGATTCTCTGCTTCTTCCATCTCGGTAACTGGGAAGTCCTCGGTCAGCAGATCGCGCGCCACCCCCTGATCAACCAGGGCCGACCGTTCTCCGCCCTGGTCATGCCGCCTGCCAACCGGGCGCACGCCCTGATCGCGGCGCGCCGGCGTGCCTCGCTTCCCGTTAACCTGATCCCGATGGGCCGGAACGTCTGGCATACTGTTGCGGAAACGCTACGGAAACCGCGCGGCATCGTTTGGCTCGCTGGGGACGAAGTCGTCAACGGGCAGGTATCCGCGCCGCATTTCGGCCGCCCGCCGCGCACCGACGGCAACCTTGGCAAGATGGTGCGCCTTGCCGCCGCCACCGGTGCGCGGATCCTGCCGATATATAACGAGCGTATTGGCCCGTCGCGCTTCTGCTCGCACATCCTGCCGATCCTGGACATGCCGCGCGGACGCCTGACGCCAGCCGACATACAGGCCGAGGTCATGCGGATCGATGCGTTGTTCGAGCCGATCGTCCGCAGGCTCATCACCCAATGGTACATGGCAATCGAGTTCGGCGGCGACACGGAACCAGCCCGATCGCCAGCCCCTGACTTGAAGTCGACGTGAACCGACGAACGTCAGGCGATGACCCGTACGCTGAATCGGAAAGTCGTTACGTTGCCGCTTCGTCGGGGCGATCCTCGATCCGGAAGGCAAAGGCCCGGATGATCCGGTCGCCAAGGCGCGGCGGCAGCAGATCCGCTGCCCGCATCAGCACGGCCAGGCGAAGCGGAAACACGATCCGCGCCGCATGGCGGTTCAGTCCGCCGATCACCCGCGCAACCGCTTGCGCCTCGGTCAGCGGGAACAGCTTGCGGCCCTGGTAGCGCACCGACATCGGGCTGGCGAAAAAACCCGGGACGATGACGCTGACATGCACGCCACCGGCGGCCAATGCGCCGCGCAAGGCTTCACCATAGGCCAGCACCCCCGCCTTGCTGGCGCAGTAACTCGGACTGTCAGGCAGTCCGCGATAGGCGGCAATTGAGGCGACAACGGCGATATGGCCGCGCTGGCGTGCCAGCATGCCCGGCAGCACCGTCTCCACACAGTTCATGACACCCAGCAGATTGGTCCGGACCACGCCGCATGCGGTCTCCAGGCCTTCGGGCGACCCGTTGGCGCGCGTGCCGGCGGATACGCCTGCATTGGCAATCAGAAGATCGATGCCATGCGCCGCATCCAGCTGGTTCAACCAGGCCGCCACCGAAGCGGCGTCTCCGACGTCAAGCCGAGCGGCATGAACCTGGGCGCCTTGCTGGCGACAGGCCTCCGCCACTGCGGCCAACCGGGTTTCGTTTCGACCACACAAGCCCAGGATGCGCCCTGGGGCGGCATAGGCACGCGCAAGTGCGGCCCCCAGTCCGCTGGATGCGCCGGAGATTACCACGCATCGCGGCGCTGTTTGAGTTTCCATGGAGCTCTTGCTTGACTTCGCTACGTCACCGGAGGACACGCTAGGCACCACCGCCTCTTTTCCACGAATGGCATGGGCGTCTCCTTACCACCTCGGGCGTACAAAGCTCGACCTCAGAAATAAGGCCGCATGCGCATCGCACTGCTGACATTGGAGGCCTTGGCATCAGCCGAACCGGTTCGGCGTTTCGTCACCACCCATCGCGACCGCATCGTCCTCGTTGCATTGTCCGATCCCTACCGCCCGCAACAAGGCGGCATGACCGGTCAGGCAATCCGGCTTTTGCGGCAGTCGGGACCGCGGCTGCTGCCCTACATGATCGCCAATTTCTCGCTGCCGCGGATCGCAGGCATGCTGCCGCTTCGGCGGCGGACGCCCGAACGGACACCCATGGCGCAACTGTGCCGATCGCTTGGGATCGCCGTTGAAACTGCAGCCGATATGAACGCTGCGCAATTCCAGGAACGGTTGAGACAATGCGACGCCGATCTGATCGTCACCTTCCATTGCGACCAGATCCTGACGCAGACGACGATATCCTGCCCGCGATGGGGCGCGATCAATGTGCATGCTGGCCTGCTGCCCGATCATCGCGGCCCGGTGCCCACCATTCATGCGTTGCTGGCCGAGACGCCCCGGTTCGGCGTGACGGTGCATCGACTCGTGCCGCGGATCGATGCCGGACCGATCCTGGCGCAGGAGGCAGTCGCCCTGCCGGCCACTACCACCGCGCTTGCAGCCGCCCTGCATTTGCACTGGCGGGCGCTACCACTTCTGTCCCACGTCCTCGATGCACTCGAAACCGGCTCGGCCACGGACAGACTTGTCGAGCCGGGACCGTACTGCGGCTTTCCAACGTCCGCTCAACTCCGGCATCTGTCCGGTATGCGGCGGCGCGCGGCATCATGGCGTGATGTGATGCATGCCCTTCGGGTGCCGGCCTAGCCGGCGTCACCAGGCCCATGCCGCTTAATTGAAACTCTGCAGGAACGCTTCGACCTTGCTGAAATAGTCGGTGCGGGTCAGCGGACGATACGCGGCGACGCGGGCCCGCCACGCCTCGGTGGCAGCGTCCGACTCCGCGGCATCAAGGATCGCCTCGAACCATGCCACCGGGTCAGTCGGATCGAGATAGACCGCGAGGTCTCGCCCGACTTCGCGCAGCGCCGGCAGGTCGGAGGCAATAACGGGCGTTCCCAGGGCCAAGGCCTCGGCAACCGGCAGGCCAAATCCCTCGGCGAAGGAGGGCATCAGCACGGCGGTGGCATTGGCAATGACCCGGCGCAGGCTGGGACTCGACATGCCGGACAGCACAACGACATGGTCTCGGAGCGTCGCGGTCTCGTGCAACTGTTTCAGAACCTGATCGCCGCCATGCGCCGGCGAGCCGATGATCATCAGACGTGGCGCCGTCGGCCCGACACGCTGAACCATGCGGCGCCAGACATCCAGCAGCAGGGCGTGGTTCTTGCGTGTCTCGATGGCGCCACAGATGACAAAATAGGGTGTCTGACTAAGCGTGTTGCTGCGCGGTTCACGCTCCAGAAAAACTGGGTCAACCGGCAGGTGCAATGATTGCACCGGAACCGGGGGCAGCCCCTGTGCCCGCAACGTCCGGCACACCGCCCGGCTCGCCACCTCGGTCGTTGTGATCAGGCCGGCGGCATGTCGGATCACCGTATTCAGCATGCATTCGTAGGCAATACGGCCGGAGCGTGAAACCAGATCCGGGCGCTGCAACGGGATGACGTCGTGCAGCATAAAAATTGCGCGGACATCGGCACGCCGCCGTAACCAGCGCGTCATGACCGGAGCAGCCCACCCCAGTTGCCCGACGTTGAGATAGACGGACCCCTTCGGCGCATCCCGGTGGGCCGGTTGCCCCCACGACAGCGGGTTGTTTTTTAATGAGCGCAGCCCCAGCGACGCCAGGCCACGGCGCTGCGCGCCGCCGGTGTTGTGCCCCATGCGGTCCACGCCCGCACGATCGACGCCCGCGTCATTGTCAATGTGGTGCCCAAGAAAAAAGCAGAAGCGCTGGAATGCGGCGTCCGTGCCGCTGGGCTGGTTTTCCCGCCACAGCGCCTGAACCGAATCCAGCAGCCGGAGGCCTTTGTCACGATCGTAAAGCCGAATGCCCCACGGCGTCGGCAGTAGTCCAAAGCAATCGCCTGACCAGTTTTCGAAGAGAAAACGCGCATACCCGACGTCGATCCGGTCGATACCACGCGGCGTAAGGGTCAGGTCCCCGAGAAATATCCTTAGCCCATCAAATACGATCGGCGAACCCATAGTTGTTTCGTTCTGACTTCGATCAGGAGCCCGTTGATTTTGACGTGGCGAGCACCAGACCTGCGCCCAGCCGGGAAACTTCGGTTTTCGGCAATGGCATCCCACCGCGGTCCAGCGCGGAAAGGCGCCGAGCCTCCCAGAAGGTCATGGCGATGAACGAGAGCAAAACCACGAAGAATATCGCAATGGCCAGGATATCCATGGCGCTCAGTACGCCAAGACCTGTCGTGATTGGCAGTGATCCGAC
>DAICYU010000203.1 GCA_027311485.1 Acetobacteraceae bacterium | reverse complement strand
TTCCGGATACCGTCTTCCAGGCTGGTCTTCGGCTTCCATCCCAATTCCAGAAGGCGGCTGCTGTCCAGCAGTTTGCGAGGCGTGCCGTCAGGTTTGGATGGGTCGAACCGCAGTCGGGCGCTGATGCCGACAACCCGCATGATCGTTTCCGCCAATTCGGAAATCGTTACGTCATAGCCGGCACCGACATTTATTGTCTGTTCCTCGGAATAGACTTTGAACACGTGTACCAGTGCATCGGCCAGATCGTCGACATAAAGAAACTCCCGCCGTGGCGTGCCGGTGCCCCATACCGGGATTTCTGAGAGTCCTTCGACCTTTGTCCGATGTGCCTTGAGCAGGAGGGCAGGAAGCACGTGGCTGGACATCGGGTCGAAGTTGTCGTTGGGGCCGTACAGATTGGGCGGCATTGCGGAAATGAAGTCGCACCCGTATTGCCGCCGGTACGCCTGGCACATCATAATGCCGGTTATCTTGGCGATCGCATACCATTGGTTTGTGGGTTCAAGCGGCCCGGTCAACAACGCGTCCTCCCGGATCGGCTGCGGGGCCAGCCTGGGATAGATGCATGACGAACCGAGCAGAAGAAGCTTTTCCACGCCAACTGACTTAGCGCTGTGAATGACGTTCGTCTGTATAGCCAGATTGTCGAACAGGAAGTCCGCCGGGTGCGTGTCGTTTGCCAGGATCCCGCCAACGGTCGCGGCGGCCATGAAGATGGCGTCCGGGCGCTGCGCTTCCATCCACGCTTCGACATCGGCCTGACGTCGCAGGTCCAGCTCCCGGCGGGATATCATGATGATCTCGCAACCCTCGGAGGCAAGGCGCCTGACGATCGCCGAACCGACCATGCCCCGATGGCCGGCGACCCAGACCCGTTTGCCTTCAAGACGATACGATTCGGAGTTGCGGATGCTCATGATGGCGCCGTTCCCATTGTAGTTTGCGGAGATCGCTCGTGACCATCTCGGTCACCAAGTCATCGAAGCTGGTGGTATGGATCCAGCCTAGCTTTTCCCGGGCCTTTGTGGGGTCACCGATCAGCAGCTCGACCTCGGTGGGTCTGAAGTAGCGTGCATCCACGCGGACCAGGGTGCTGCCGGTCCGGCTGTCGATTGCATGCTCCTCGATGCCGTTGCCGCGCCAGCTGATGCGCCGCCCGACAACCGCGAATGCACGTTCGATAAATTCACGGACTGCGTGGGTCTGCCCCGTGGCCAGCACGTAGTCGTCGGGTTGGTCCTGCTGCATCATCAGCCACATGCCCTCGACGTAGTCGCGGGCATGACCCCAATCCCGCATGGCATCGAGGTTTCCGACGAACAGCGTCTTCATCAGCCCAAGCTGGATCGCCGCGACGGCACGGGTAACCTTCCTGGTTAGGAACGTTTCTCCTCGTATCGGGCTTTCATGGTTGAACAGGATGCCGTTCGAGGCATGCAGACCGTAGGCTTCGCGATAATTGACCGTGATCCAATATGCATACAGCTTCGCCACGCCGTAAGGACTTCTTGGATAGAACGGCGTCGTCTCCTTCTGCGGCACTTCCTGCACCTTGCCGAACAGTTCCGAGGTCGATGCCTGATAGAACCGGACGGCCCGTTCCATCTGCAGAATTCGGATCGCTTCCAGCAAACGCAATGTCCCGACGGCATCCGCGTTGGCCGTGTACTCAGGGGTTTCAAAGCTGACCTGCACGTGGCTTTGCGCGGCAAGGTTATAGATCTCGGTCGGCTGAACCTCCTGGATCAGGCGGGTCAGATTCGTTCCGTCCGTCAGGTCGCCATAGTGCAGATGAAAGCGCGCGCTTCTTTCATGTGGATCGGCGTAGAGGTGGTCGATCCGCTCGGTGTTGAATGAGGAGGAGCGGCGTTTCACGCCGTGGACCGTGTAGCCTTTTTGCAGCAGGAACTCTGCGAGGTATGCACCATCCTGGCCGGTGATACCTGTTATCAAAGCGACTTTATTTGCCATGCTGCGACACTTTCGATGAGGACGATGCGTGAATACCTGGCGTCGGGCGGAAAATGTGCGGCGTAAATCTGTCTGGCACAACAGAACTTACGGACGGTGCAGCATAGTGAAACTTCGCTCCACGGGCTTATCTATTTGTCGCAGCACCAGACAAGATGAGTAATCCCTCAGGACACCATACCTTCATGCTCTCAGGAACGACAGTTCCTGCCCGCCGGGGGAAACGGCGAAAAGAGAAAAGCCCGCCTGGCGGATCAGCTGCACGCACCGTCGGGTTTCCTCCACATGGATGTTGTGAAGGCGATGGTGGAACTCAACAAGTAGCTGGGTGGGGAGAACGGGCGATCCTAGCACATCGGGTATGACCTCGTACTCCGATCCCTCTACATCAAGCTTCAGGATATCCACATGCTGCAGGTCAAGCATCGCCATGATCGTCTTGTATCGCCTGACCTGGCAATAAACCGTGGTACCCGTGATTTGCTTTGATGAGAAGTTGCCCCGCATTTCGCTGTCCGGCAATGCGAAGGACTGTTGTCCATCGAACGCGGCGATGCCGATGGGGTGGACCTGCATTCCGTCTGGAATGCCGCGCTCCGCGATCCAGCGGAGGCTGGCCGGTGTGGGATCGAAGCCGTGCACGCGGGCCTGAAAGGCCGCAACCATATGCTCGTCGAACGAGATGTCGTCGCCGAGGCCGAATGACAGCACGACAGGCAAGGCCGAGCGGCGGAGGGGCTCGGTGGCGATGGTCCAGCCGCCGTAGGCGGAGCCGATGTATTGGGTCGGGCATCGCAATTCGGGTTCAAGCAGATGATCGGTGCCAAGGCCGGCCCTGACAACACGTTTGCAGTAGCGAAGCCAATCTGGATTATACATGGTAAACGCTGCCCTTTCGTCCGCAACGACACAGCAGGATTTGGGCGGGAAGTCGTTTCCAGGTCAAATTTCTTGCGGGCTAGTCCATTTGATCAATTGAGCTCACGCTGCCGCAAGGTAGACTTCGGTCAATCTTCCCGGCGCCGGCAGCAGAGGATTGGTCCCATGCGTATTGTCCTGACCCGCCGTGAAGGCCTCGATTCCGCCGATGGAGTCAGCATCTTTATCGTATCGTTGGCACAGGCGCTGGTGGAATTGGGGCATGACGTGAAGGTTGTGATTGGCTGCCTGGAGAGCAGGGCGGAGTATAAGCGGCTGCTATCGCCGCGCATCGATCTGCCGGTCATCGCACTCAGTTCCAGGCCGTTAGCAGGTGTGGCCTCATTTGCGGCGTGGCTTCGGGGCAAGCGGCTGATTGACCGCTTCAACCCGGATCTTGTCATTCATAGTGAAGCGGTGCCGATCCCGCTGCGCGGCACGATCGTCCAGGCTGTGCACGATCTGCAACCGCGGGACAGTCGGCTTGCACCGGTCTGGCGCAGCATCCGTCGCGTCAGCTTGCGGCAATGCGACCATGTGGTGGCTACAACGACCGAACTCCGCAATGCACTTGTGCAGGACCTGGGAAGGCCGCCGTCGGCGTTCGTGCTGATACCCAAGTGCATCGACCGTTCGCTATACCATGGGCGGGATCTCGAGACACGGGAACGGGCCATCCTGCATGCCGGCACGCTGGCCTATAAGGATCCGGCGGCCTCTATCCGGGCGTTCGGCGTGCTCAATGATCCGTCCGTGCGCCTTTACGTCACCGGTGCGGTGACGGGCGCGGTGCAGCTTGCCGTGGCGGCGCTGCCGCAGCGGTTGCGTGATAGTGTGCGGCTGTTGGGCGAGGCCGATGGTGCGACTGTGCGTACCCTGCACGGGCAGGTTCGTGTTGCATCATTTCCAACGCGATACGCGATCCCGGTCGCCTCGGCGACTGTGATGGAGGCGATCGCCGCGGGAACGCCGATTGTCGGTTCGGCGACCTTGAGCCGCGACATTCTGGTTGACGGCGGCAACGGGCTTGTCGTGGACAGCCAGCCCGAGGCGATGGCAGCCGCGTTCAGGGACCTGCTGGATCAGGACGAGTTGTGGCTGCAACGCTCTGCCTATGCCAGCCGACTGATAGAGCATTTCGACGCATTCCGTGTCGCGGAACAGTATCTCGGCCTGTTGTCAGTCGAACCGCGGTGGGTGGCAGCTTCTGGCCCGCGTTCCGCCGCGTCGATCCTGACAGCGCGCACCTTGCCAGCAAGTGATATCGAATGATACGGAGAACGCAATGATTGTGGGATATTGCCGTATTGGCCCGCTGGAACCGTCCGCCTGGCTTGAGGCGCAGAAAAGCACCCTCGCCGCCGCCGGTGCGCAGGCATTCTTCGGTGACAAGGTGGGTTTCGGCGGTGCAACGCCGGAACTTGAGCGTGCGATCGATATCGCTGAAGCCGGGGATGTGATCGCGGTCACGCGACCCTACCGGGTTGCGCGGTCCACCCGGGGCGTGCTGGCACTGATTGACCGGTTGGGACGCAAGGGGGTGGGCTTCCGGATCCTCAATACACCCGTCGATACCAGCACGACGACAGGCCGGATGATCCTGGGATCAGCGCCGCTGTGGTCGCTTGGCATGTCGCCAGTACGGGCTATGCTGTGGGATGTCAGTCTCGGCCAGATGCGGCGTGGCGCCCCCATGGGCGCGGCTACGCGCTGACGAGCGGAACGCCGCCTGGCGTATAGTCACCGGATCTTATTCAGTAACGATACCGATCATGCGCGAGCTTGCTGTTCGGCCAGCGATTTGCGCGGGATGCCCATCCCGTTGGTGCCGGTCGCCGTCCGGAGCATCCGGAGCAATTCCCATTCGGGTGCCAGGGGCGGGAGCGTTTCCCGACGGCTGGACCGGGTGATACGCCGGATGCGGGGGCTCCGCTCGAAGCCGGCCGTGTCGGTTTCAGTCGTGTGCCATTGGCTGCTACGGCATCCGGTCGGCTGCCGGGACGTTATTGATCGCCCACATCGCCGCCTGGGTCCGGTTATTGACCCGTATCTTGCGGAGGAGGCTTTTCACATGCGCCTTGACAGTCGCCTCGGCGATGTTGAGTTCGCGGGCGATATGCTTGTTGGACGCACCCTGTGTCAGATGCAGCAGGATCAGCCGCTCCCGCTCGGACAGACGCGCCAGGTCGCTGCTGACCGCGGGCTCGAGCTCGGGCGGCGCGGCCATGGGAGGACTATGCACGCCGTTCAAGGACGGTGGCTCCGGCGGACAGTCCTCCCATGCCCGCGCAGGGAGCGGCAGGGCGGCCGAGGCGACATGGATCCCCGCCGAAGTGCCCAGCAACTTGGCAAAGCCCTGTGGGATGACCACGCCATCGACCAGGATCAGCTCCAGCGACTTCAGGACGGCATCTGGTTCGATCTCATCGCGCAGCAGATAGCCATCGGCCCCGGCTTCGATGGCGGCGACCAGTTGCTCACGGTCCAGCCGGTCGCTCAGCACGACGACCCGAAGACCGTTATGTCGTTCCTTCAGAGACGGGATACGGGGCAGGACGGCTTCGGCATCCCTGTCCAGGCCGATCAAGGCCACGCTTCGGGAATCGCCAAGGGCGTTGGCGGGCAGCTCCGCCAGCTTGTAGCAGTCCGCTGTCACACGGAACCGGCTGCCGCTGAGGATATGCCGCAGGCCGGCGCGGAACAATGCGCTTTTATCGATCAGTGCGGCCGGTACGATTTCATTCCGCCGTTTGACGCGGGGCGATAACGCCGCGATCGGCCTGAACGCCGGGCTGTTGTTGGCTCGCTCGACGATATCGCCGATATCGCCGGCGACGGTCGCAGAACCCGTCTCGAATGAGGTAAGTGCCGATGCGGCTGCGGACGATACATCTGGCAGGTCAAAATGTTCAGCACCGGTCATTGAATAGCTCCTTCAGAGTCTATGTCTGCCAGACACGTACGTGCTGCTCTGGCGATTGCCTGCCCGCTTGTTAATCGAAGACTGCTTCTCTCTACCGTAAATACAAATGAGCTACGAAGCTTTCCTGTCATGACGATCAACAGGCGATCACTTAAAGTCAAAACCAGCAGTTTCAGAAAAACCTGATACCAGTTCATACCAAACTATCGGTCGTGGCTCACGTTCCTGTGGATTGTCAGGATTCCGACTTTTCCAGTCAAGCGCGTTGCGTGTTATTCGCACTCTGGTCACGATAATGTTGGGGCGTACCGGATCGGTTGCACTGGGGTGACCGCATGAACCGAGGCAAAGGATTTCAGGGGCCTACAGCTATCCGGCGAGCGCTGATGCACCTCGGTAATCCAGGGTGGTAGATCGATCGTTTCCTAAGCTCCAGCGGAAGTCTCTTGTGGCTGAAATGTCAGGAAATTACCACCCGGTAACAACCTTTGCGTGTTCGTTCGCGTGTTTCGGATCGTTTTGCCAAGGCCGCTTGCTGTCGCAAGTGTCGCCATGGTTCAGGCTGCGTCGTAATAAGCATTCATGATGTCTATTAAACCAGCAGTCTGATGATCCTGATGTATGTCCGGACCTGGGCTAAGACAATACTGGTGCCCTACGTTTCAGATCAGCATGGCACGTTTGATGTAGGAGTAGCAATCGCAGGCGGCCTTCGTCATCCCGGACACATTGCTGATCTGAATGCGGCCGCGGCTGTACTCTATAAGCCCGTCCTCGCGAAGCTCCTTGCAGGCTTGGTTTACGCTGGTGCGGCCCACGCCAAGCGCACGCGCCAGTTCTTCCTGGGTCATCGCTACGGATTGCTGCTCGGTCTGGTCCAGCGCCAGCAGCAGCCGGCGGCAGGCGCGCTGTCGCAGGTTGTGGATGGCGTTGCAGGCGACGAGCCTGGATACCATTGCCAGATAGTTCTGGGCGTAAGTAAGCATGGCGGCGCGCAGCGCCGGCATCTGGTCCATCAGAATAAGGATGCGATCCAGCGCGATCGTCGATGCCTTACCCTGCCGTCCGACAGCGCTGCAAATCGCGACCGAGGACCCCAGCATGCATTCGACGCCCACATAGCCCTCGCTGCCTACGGTGGCGCTCTCCACACTCGCCCCATGGGCCATCATGCAAAGCATGGACACGGTGACGTCGTGCGGGAATATGATGTGCTCTATCATACCGCCATCGCTCTGGATGACTTCTTCGCGCGTAAAAGTCCCGAGCTCAAGATACGATTCCATCCGACGCAAATCAGATGACGGCAGGCTTCGCAGAAACAGGCTGCCTCGATGCAGATCCGCAGATTTCTTGTCGTCTGGTTGAAGCTCGGAATCCGGATGCATTCTGGAAAGAGACATATTTTGGTTTTACCTTGGACCGAAGCTTTGTT
>DAICYU010000202.1:3260-7257 GCA_027311485.1 Acetobacteraceae bacterium | reverse complement strand
GCTATGATTTCCACCCGCACCCATGGACTGATCGATTACGGCGTCGCCGCCTTTCTCGGCGGGCTTGCCCTGGGCAGTAACCTGCCTCGCCCGGTGCGTCGGCTGCTGGGCGCGGCGGGCAGTGTCCACGCCGGGTACTCGATGCTGACCGACTATGAAGCCGGCCTTTATCCCCAGCTCGGCATGCGCCAGCATCTGGCGCTGGACACTGCGGGCGCATTGGCCATCGGCGCCGCCGGCGTGCTGATGCGGCGACAGCCGAAGCCCGTTCGCGCCATGCTGATGACCGCGGCCATCGCCGAACTGACCGTCGTGGCGCTCAGCAGCCCCGATGCGCCAAGCGGGCCCGGCCAGGGCTACGGGCCGATCGATCGCAGCCTGGGCCAACCGACACGGCCGGACCGGATCGGGTATCCGCCCCTGGACACGCCGAAGCCTGTCACCGACGGGATCTTCGTTGTCGACAGCATCATGTCTGGCGTGCTCGGCGCGCTGCTGCCGGTGCGCATGACGGTGATCCGGCTGCCCAACGGCGATCTTCTGCTGCACTCCCCCACGCAGTTCACCTTCAGGCTGAAGGAAGCGCTGGAGGCAATCGGGCCGATCCGCCACCTGGTTGCCCCGAACACAACCCATTGGATGTTCCTGCGCGACTGGCAACGCGCCTGCCCGCAGGCAACGACTTGGGCGGCCCCTGGACTGAGGGACCGGCGACAGGTGCAGCGCTCCGGGCTGCGGCTGGATCGCGATCTGCCGGACGGGTCACCACCCGAATGGGACGGCGCGATCACCCTGCTGACAGTGCCCGGCGGGCTGGGTTTCCACGAGGTTGGCCTCTTCCACCCAGCGTCAAGCACGTTGGTTCTAACGGATCTGGTGCTGAACCTGGAGGAACCGAAGGTGCCAGCGCTGTTCCGGCCGGTGCTGCGGCTGTTCGGCAGCATGGCGCCGGAGGGGATGCCGCCCCCGTATCTGCGCGCCGCGGTCAAGCTGCGGCGACAGCCGGCGGCGGAAGCGGCGCTCCGGTTGCTGGCGCTACGGCCGGAGCGGGTAATTTTTGCGCACGGAAAATGGTTCGAACGGGACGGAACCGATCGACTGAGGCGGTCCTGGCGGTGGCTGCTGGGCGCGCAGGCTGCCTGAACGCCAGGCGCACCATCCCGGTCAGGCCAGGGTAAATTTCGGCAACGTCACTTCATCCGTAACCGCTTCAAACACCACCTTTACCGGCGCGCCCATGCGGAGGTTCTCGGTCTTGTCCACCAGGTTGCTGACCACCACAGGGCCTTCTTCCAACCGCACCAGACACACGCGGTACGGCAGCTCGTCCTTGTAGCCGTCCCAGTATGCCCGGTGCATATCGACCCAGGATTCCAGCGTCCCCTTCCCTGATGCCTCGATCCAGGTCTGCTCGCCAGCAAGGCATTTCGGGCACACCGGCCCGGGCGGAAAGCGGGTGTCGCCGCAGGACGGGCAATGCTGCAACAAAAAGCGGTTCTGCTTCGTTGCGTCCCAGAACGGTTTATTCAGTGTGTCCAGGCGGGGCAGCGGCTTGTTGTAGCTCATGGATCGTTTCTCCTTCAGCCGCGCGTGTAGATGATCGACCGGGTGCAGGGTGTTGGCTGCACATATTGCACCACCTCGCAGTCGGGGATCTGCCGAGCACCGCATTCGCGGCGGAGTTGGCGGACGGCTTCGACGTTGAGCGCCCAGCCCTGCATGTACGAATTGGACAGATGGCCGCCATCGGTGTTCACCGGCAGCTTGCCGCCCAGGCTGAGACCGCCGTTTTCAACGAAGGCGCCGGATTCACCACGACCGCAGAAGCCCAGGCCTTCGAGACTGAACAGCACGGTCGGGGAGAAATTGTCGTAGCACATCAGCGCATCAACGTCCTTGTGGCCGACGCCGGCCATGTCGTACGCCTGTTTGCCGGCGGCGCTGATGGCGGGGTACCAGAAGTCCATGTCGAAATTGGCGATCGAGGACGGGCTGTAGGTTTCCTGCGCGCCGAAGCCGGAAATCAGGACCGGTGGCTTGGCGAAATCCTTCGCTCGTTCCTTCGAGGTAAGAATCAGGCAGACGGCTCCGTCGTTGATCAGGCAGTAATCCAGCAGCCGCAGCGGGGCCGTGATGAAGCGGGCGCTCTCATGATCCTCGATGGTGATCGGGTTGCGCATCACCGCATCGGGGTTCAGGCAGGCGTGATAGCGGATCGAAACCGAAACTTCCGCGAGTTGACGTGTCGTTGTGCCATATAGCTCCATGTGGCGGCGAAACATCATGGCATGGGCCGCACCGGGGGAGGTGAAGCCCCACGGGTCCCAGGTGCCCGGGCTTTCGTCGCCGCCGTAATTCACCCGGCGGGAGCGGCCGATATTCGCATACAGCAGCGCGGCATAGTCGCAATGGCCGGCGGCGATGGCGGTCGCGGCCTCGATGATGCCCATGCCGGACATCCGCCCGTGGCCTGGCAGCGTGATCGTCCACTTCGGGTTCAGGCCAAGGACTTCACCCATGCGGGCATAATAGGGGATGCGGCTGACCAGCAGGCCGTCGATCTTGTCCTTGTCGATGCCGCAATCCTGCACCGCGTTGCGGAACGCATGGGCGGCAAGACCGTAGTCGTCGATTTCGGGAAAGTTGCCGTACCGGGTGTTGCCGACGCCAATAACGGCGATCTTGTCCTTCAGGTCCTTCAGTTCGGTCATGCATTCCCTCCGTTGGAGGGGATGATACTAGGGATAGGCTTGCGGGCAAATGCCGCCGTCCGGGCCGCACCGGAAGGCATTATGGCCGGGGCTGGCCCGGCCATGATGAAAAAGAAACCTCAGAACCCGACCCGGTCGCCGCCCTTCAGCTTAAGGATTTCACGCGCTTCCGCGGGCGTGGCGATTTCCAGGCTCAGATCTTCCAGGATGCGTCGGATCTTCGACACCTGTTCGGCGTTCGACTTCGCCAACTTGCCTTTGGCGATATACAGGCTGTCTTCAAGCCCGACGCGCACATTGCCGCCGTTGATCCCGGCCATGGTGGTGAACGCCATCTGGTGCCGCCCGGCTGCAAGCACGGACCAGACATACTGATCGCCAAACAGCCGGTCCGCCGTTTCCTTGGCGAACAGCAGGTTCCGCGGCTCTGCCCCGATGCCGCCCAGGATGCCAAAGATCGACTGCACGAACAGCGGCGGTTCAACCACCTTGCGGTCCAGCATGTAGGCCAGGTTGTACAGGTGGCCGATATCGTAGCATTCGAACTCGAACCGCGTGCCGTGGCCCTTGCCCAGCCGTTCGACGATGCCCTCGATATCCTTGAAGGTATTACGAAAGATGAAGTTGTCCGTGTTGTCCAGGTAGGGTTTTTCCCACGGGAACTTCCAGTCCGTGATCCGGTCGCCGGCGCGGGAGATGTTGAAGTTCATGCTGCCCATGTTCAGGCTGCACATCTCGGGCTTCGCCATCAGCGGCGCCGCCAGACGCTCATCCAGCGTCATCGTCAGACCGCCGCCGGTGGTGATGTTGATCACCGCATCCGTGTTCTGCTTGACCCGCGGCAGGAAGCCCATGAACACCGCCGGATCGGGCGTCGGCGACCCATCGACCGGATTGCGCGCGTGCAAATGGATGATGGCCGCGCCCGCCTCAGCCGCCTCGATCGACGATTGTGCGATCTCCTCCGGCGTAATCGGCAGATAGGGCGACATGCTGGGCGTATGGATCGCACCGGTAACGGCGCAACTGATGATGACCTTGGCCATCGCGAATCCTCCTTCACAAAACGGCGCGACATTGCCGCAGCCGCATGGGAAGGACCAGAGGCCTGGAGCATGGTCGGTCAGGTTGCCCCGATCATGGTCCGGCAGTCTTTGTTTGATCGAACGATTCACGCCCTCCGGCTTTCAGCCTCGGGCGCTCATGCTTTAGCTCTTGACCGTCGCCAAGCCCGGCTGCGGCACGTAATCCTGCAGCAGGTCGATCTGCATCACCCGCCCGCCCCA
>DAICYU010000202.1:0-3250 GCA_027311485.1 Acetobacteraceae bacterium | reverse complement strand
CGGCGCCCACCACATCCTCGGCCGCATGATTGGCGCCCTTGATCAGCACATCAGGACGGATCGCCTCGATCAGGCTTTCCGGCGAGTCCTCCTCAAACAGGCATACCTCATCAACGCAGGCGAAACTGGCCAGCACCGCGGCCCGGGCGGCTTCCGGCTGCACCGGATGCGGCGGTCCCTTCAAGCGGCGCAGGCTGGTATCGGTGTTCAGCCCGACGATCAGACGGTCGCACGCTGCGCGCGCCTGTTCCAGCAGATGGATGTGCCCCTGGTGCAGCAGGTCGAACATGCCGTTGGTGAAGCCCACCCGCCAGCCGCGGTGCCGCCAGCGCTCCGCCTGCTCCGCCGCAGCTTCGCGGCTGACGACCTTGCGCAGCGCGCTTTGCTGCGGTGTCAGTGCGGCGAGGAAATCCGCCTCCCGCACCACCGACGCGCCGACCTTGCCGACAGATATGCCGGCTGCCAGGTTGGCCAGCCGAACCGCCACCGACAGGTCGAGATTGGCTGCCAGAGCGGCGCCCAGAGTCGCCAACGCGGTATCACCCGCGCCAGATGTGTCATACACCTCGGCTGCCTCAGCCGGGAAATGCTGGATACCCTTCGCGTCCACCAGGGTCATGCCGTCATTGCCGCGGGTCACCACCACGGCGCCGAAGCCGTGCTGCGCCCGCAGCGCCATCGCCGCGGCGACGATCGCCGCTTCGGAGTCAACCGGCATATGCGCCGCCGCCGCCAGTTCCTGCCGATTTGGCATGACCACATCGGCACCGGCGTAGCGGGCGAAGTCCGTGCCGCGCGGATCGACGATCAACATGCGGCCGGCCTTGCGGGCGGCCTCCACGAGCTTGCGTGGAACTTCACCAGCCAGCACGCCTTTTCCGTAGTCCGACAGCACCGTCACACTGGTTGCCGCCATCGCATCATAGGCGATCCGCAGCAGCCGTTCGCCAAGCTTGGGGTGGATCGGATCGGTCTGCTCCCGGTCCGCGCGCAGAAGCTGTTGTCCCGCGGCCAGCAGGCGGGTTTTCAGCGTGGTCGTGCGTCCGCCCTGCACCAGCAGCCAGGGTTCCACGTTCGGCTGCCCACCGATCAGCCCGGTCAGCTCCGAGCCTGCCTGATCGTCACCGACCACCGAGATGAAGGCGGTTGCCGCACCGAGTGCGGTCAGGTTCCGCACCACGTTGCCGGCGCCCCCGGGCAGAGCCACTTCCCGCTCGATCGCCAGAACTGGCACCGGCGCTTCCTGGCTGATCCGCGTCACCTCACCGTAAGTATAGCGATCCAGCATCACGTCGCCGATCACCAGCACGTTGGTATGTGCCAGCCGCCGGACGGCCGCCGCCAGGTCCGGCTGGGGCTCATCTGGGCGAGGCGGTGAGCCGGACATAATCTGATTCATTTAACCTACCGTACCTTAAGCTGTCGTAGGCGAGAAACGTATCCTCGCATCTTCGCGTGCGTTGCCGCGCGGAAGCAAGCGAACTTCATCAGGCCGGCGGAGAAAGCCGGGCCTGCATCGGGCCACGGACATGCGCCGCGCGGCGTGAAAGGGGATCCAGGCAAGGCGATGGGTTACCCCTTTTGCGACGCCGAAAACTAGCTTTGCAGAAAGCCGAGCGTGTCATCTTCGAGTACAACGCAGGTGAGTGCGCCGCCAACGACCGCACCGGTATCGATGGCGATCCGGTTCGGGTGAACAATGGGCTCCCGCTTCGGGGTATGGCCGTGCACGATAACAGCACCGTGGTCGGCGCGCGATGACAGGAAGGGCTCGCGTATCCACAGCATGTCGTGACGCGTCTGCTGCTCCAGCGGAACCCCTGGCTGCACGCCGGCGTGCACGAAGAAGTAGGGCCCGATCCGATGGTTGACCGCCAGATCACGGATGAACAACAGGTGCTGGCGCGGGATCCGGGCCGCCCATTCCGTTGGCGGCACGGTGCGGGAGATACCCCAGCTCAGCAGCGAGTCAGCACCCCCATTGGTCAACCAATGGCACGGAGCATCCTTATCCACGGCCGCCACGGCGGCCAGCATCATCTGCTCATGGTTGCCCATCAGGTTGACGAAGGCCTGGGCCGGCACGGGCGGGCGGTTGATCAGCCAGTCGATCACCTGTGCGCTGTCCGAGCCGCGATCGACGTAGTCCCCCAGATGGATCAGGGTCGCATGCTTGGCCGGCCGTTCGGCCAGATCCTCGGCGATCATCTCATGCAGGGTGACCAGGCGGTCCAGGCAGCCATGCACGTCACCAACGGCATAGATACGCTGGCCTGGCGTTAATGTGGCGGGGGCAGCGGAAAGTTCAATCATCACACGGCACCGTAGAGGACAAGGCAGGTTTGGCCAATCATCACTTGGCGGATGGGCATCATCACCTTATCCCCGGAGGCATGAAGGCAATCCATGTCGAAGACCTCTCAAAACAGTACGGGGAGGTGGTGGCGATCAAGGACATCAGTTTCATCGTCAACAGCGGTGAAACCGTGGGGCTTCTTGGCGGCAACGGCGCCGGGAAGACCACGACGATCGCCATGCTGCTGGGACTGCTGATCCCGACATCCGGCCGGATCACTGTACTGGGCCACGATATGGCGAAAAACCGCTTCGCGGCACTGGAGAAAATGAATTTCTCCTCGCCTTACGTATCCCTGCCCTACCGGCTGACGGTGCGACAGAACCTGCGTATGTATGGCCATTTGTACAACGTCGCGAAGATGGATGCCCGGATCGCGCATCTGGCGCGGGAGCTGGATCTTGCCGGCATTCTGGACCGCCCGGCGGGGCAGCTTTCGGCGGGGCAGAAAACCCGCGTCGCCCTGGCCAAGGCGCTGATCAACACGCCGAGACTGCTGCTGCTGGACGAACCGACGGCGAGCCTGGACCCGGACACCGGCGATATGGTGCGCAGCTGGCTGGAGCAATACCGCGCCGAAACCGGCTGCACCATCCTGCTCGCGAGCCACAACATGGCGGAGGTCGAGCGGCTGTGCTCGCACGTGATCATGCTGAAAAAGGGGGAGGTCGTTGACCGCGGCACCCCGGCCGACCTGCTGATGCGGTACGGCCGTCAGGATCTGGAGGATGTATTCCTCGACATCGCCCGCGACCGCAGGCAGGCAGTCACAGCATGAAAACCCTGCACTTCCGGCCGATGCTTCGGCGCATCTGGGGCCTGATGTATCGTCACCTCGCGCTTTACAGCCGATCCTGGCCACGCCTGCTGGAGCTTGCGTACTGGCCGGTTTTG
>DAICYU010000201.1 GCA_027311485.1 Acetobacteraceae bacterium | reverse complement strand
GCTTCAGCCTGTCCGACGGACGCCCGGTTCGCATCGCTGCGCCGGCGGTGATCATCGCCACCGGCGGGCTGACCCGGCTGTACCGACGCAACAGCGCGTCCTTCAACATGGGTGGGGACGGCTATGCGCTGGCGCTGCGGGCCGGCGCCGAGCTTCTGGACATGGAGTTCGTGCAGTTCTTCCCGATCGGCCATCTGGCACCGCGCCTGATAGGCATGGACCCGATCATGTGGGACCCGTTCCGCTACAAGCTGGGCGGCCGCCTGCTGAACAGCGAAGGGCGGGAGTTCCTGGACGATCACGGCATGCCGGAGGACGGCCGCTACATCGTCACCCGCGACAAGGCGACCCACGCCATCCTGAAGGAGGTGGCTGGCGGCCGAGGCTCCCCCCACGGTGGCGCGTGGCTGAGCTTCCGGCACGTGCCGGAGGCGCGATTGCGGGAGGCGTTCGGCCCGGTGATCGACCGGCTGGCGCGCAATGGCATCGACCTGACGCGGCAGGATATCGAGGTCGCGCCGATCGCCCATTACCATATGGGCGGCGTGGCGGTTGATGCGGCGCTGGAAACCCGCATCCCCAACCTGTTTGCCGCCGGGGAAGCCGTCGGCGGATCGAACGGCGCCAACCGCCTGTCCGGCAACGCTATCACCGAGGCGCTGGTGTTCGGCCACCGCGCCGGGCAGATCGCGGCACGGCGGGCGGCGGCCGGTGGGCCGGCACCGGCACAGGGGCCGGCGGACCTGGACCTTGTCGCCGGCGGCACCGGCGATTGCCGGGACAATCCGGCGGCCGGAATCACCGCGTTGCAGGCGGTCATGGCCGACCGGGTCGGCCCGTTCCGCACCGATGCCGGCCTGCATCAGGCCTTGGACGAAATCGCCGGCCTGCGTGCCCGCTTCGGTGACGCGCCGCCCAACCGGCCCGGTGCATTCGATCCCGCTCGGCTGGACTGGTTCGACCTGCGCACCATGCTGCTGACGGCCGAAGCGGTGGCGATCGCGGCCCTGGCCCGCACCGAAAGCCGGGGTGCGCATCAACGGGACGACTTCCCGGGCTTATCCGAGGCATGGACCCGGAACCAGGCCATCACGCTGCGGGATGGCCGTCCTGTGTTGATGGAGACGCTCTGATGGAAACCGCGACTCTGCTGATCCAGCGTGGCGTGCCTGGGGAGGACGGGCGATGGGACCGCTTCACCGTGACCTACGAACCGGGCCAGTCGGTGCTGGACGGCGTGCGGCTGGTGCGATCGACGCAGGATGCCAGCGTCGCCGTTCGCTATTCGTGCATCAATGCCAATGCCTGCAAGGAATGCATGATCCTGATCGACGGCAAGGTCGGCTACGCCTGCACGACCCGGCTGGAGCCGCGGGAAATGCGGCTGCAGCCGCTGCCGAACAAGATTCTGGTGCGCGATCTGGTCACCGAGATCGCCGCACCGGATGAACGGCTGACGGTGAGCGGCGATCAGTGATGCAGCGTGTGATCAGACGGTGAGCGGCCGCTTGGGAACGCCGGCTTATACCGGCAGCCCGAATGGATGACCGGTCTGCGCGCAGGGTTGGTGTGGCGGCTGCGCGCGGAATCAATAAGTTATACCAACGGCCCTTCCGCATAGAACGGTCAAAGGTCAGGGCCGTTGGTATTAGCCCGCCCCGCGGCGGGCAAGCGGCGGGATGAACTGCGGCTCGGTGTCCCAGGGGAACAGGATCCAGGTATCCTGAGAAACTTCGGTCACGAAGCTGTCCACCATCTCCCGTCCCGCTGGCTTGGCGTAGATGCAGGCGAAGTGCGCCTTCGGCAGCAACGCCCGCACGACTCTCGCCGTAGTGCCGGAATCCACCAAGTCATCGACCACCAGGAATCCGGTCCCGTCGCCGGCCGCGGCCGCCGGCTTTGTCACGCGTGGTTCGCCACGCGCCTCATCCTCATAGGTGACGACCGAAATGCTCTCGACCAGGCGGACGTCGAGTTCGCGGGCGATGATCGCGGCGGGGATCAGGCCGCCGCGGGTCACCGCCACGATTCCCTGGAATGGCCCCAGGTTCATCAGCCGCCATGCCAGCGCCCGCGCATCGCGGTGCAGCTGGTCCCAGGTCACGGTATAGTAATGCGTTGCCATGCGCATTTTTCGGCGGAAATCCCTGCCGCACGCAAGAGGGTTCCGATTCCGTGACATCGTGTGGCGCCTGCGGCCATGATCCTAGTGACAATTGGCGCGGCACCGTCTTTGATAGGCCGATGGACGGCCCGTTCCCTCTACCCGAAACCCAGGAATCAACGCCTTTCCGCCTGTATGTGCCGGAACGCCCGTTCTCGCCGGTGGTGTTCACCTCACCGCATTCAGGCCGAATGTATTCCGACGACCTGATGGCCGGGGTGCGGCTGTGCCCTTTGAACCTGCGCCGCAGCGAAGACAGCTTTGTCGATGAGCTGTTCGGTGCCGCGCCCGAGCATGGGGCGCCGTTGCTGGCAGCCAATTTTCCGCGCGCGCTGTGCGATGCCAACCGCGAACCGTGGGAACTGGACCAGAGCATGTTCGTCGACCGGCTGCCGGACTGGGTGAATACCACCAGCGTCCGCGTCAGCGCCGGATTGGGCACGATCGCCAAAGTGGTGGCCTCGGGCGAGGTCATCTACAACACGAAGCTGACATTCGCCGAGGCTGAACGGCGCATCTACACTTACTGGCGCCCGTTCCACGACGCGCTCGCTCGGCTGATCGGCGACATCAAGGCGCGGTTCGGCTACTGCCTGCTGATCGATTGCCACTCCATGCCGTCGAGCAGCGTGGCTCGGCGGCCGACCGAGCGGAAGATTGATTTCGTGCTGGGCGACCTGCACGGCGCATCGTGCGGGCATCGGGTGACCCGCGCGGCGGAAGCGTGCCTGATGTCGCAAGGCTTCCTGGTGCGACGCAACGACCCCTATGCCGGCGGCTACATCACGCGCCATTACGGGCGTCCCGGCGGTGATGTGCACGTGCTGCAGATCGAGATCGCGCGGTCGCTCTACATGGATGAAACCCGCATCGAGCGGCTGGCGGAATTTCCCGTGGTGCGGCAACGCATGACCCACCTGATCGGCACGCTGACGCGGCAGGTGCATGAGCTGATCGGCTGAAGCGCCGTGATCTATGGGGCGGCTGGAGGTTGGCCGCGCAAGCCCAGCCGCTGCAGGCGTGGCAGCACTTCCTGGACGAAAAACGGGATCTCCTGCAGGTAATCCACGAACGCCACCGTGCAGCCGGCGAGGCCGGTGGCACTCATGCGCGCCATTTCCGCGGCGATGTCGTCCGGTGAGCCGACGAACGGATAGGCGCCCGGATAGCCGCCGGCGAATTGCTTGCCGGTGCCGCGGGTGAACCGGTTTTCGAACGGCCGGGCGATACGGGTGGCGCCATCGGCAGGGACTGTGATGCCGCGGGTGGACCGGTAGTAGGCCTGCCCGTCGGTGTCGGCCATGTCCTCGGCAAAATAGTGAAAGTAATCCTCGGCTTCCCGCCGGGTCGGGCGGCACACGACGTGTCCCATGGTGTAGACCGCGATCGTACGCCCGTATCGCCCCATGTGGCTGGCGACATCCGCCAGCAGCGCGGGCACCTGATCCAGCTCGGTCACGTTCAGGAACAGCACATCGGCGGCGCGGGCGGCAAAATCGCGCCCGCGTGGAGAAAACCCGGCCGACATGACCGGGGGGCGCGGGCGTTGCACCGAGACCGGGTCGGTCTGCAACCGCTTCAGCTTGAAGAAGCGGCCATCCCAGTCGAACTCCGGGCCGCCTTCCAAAAGCTTCGACCAGATCTGGAACCACTCCAGCCCATGATCGTAGCGGCTGTCGGGGTCGATGGTGACGCCATGCAGGTCGAACTCGGCCTGGTTCCAGCCACAGACGATATTCAGCCCGGCTCGGCCATGCGTCACGTGGTCGATCGTGGCAATTGCCTTTGCGCCGAAGGCCGGCGTGACCAGCGGGACATGCACCGTGGAGAAGATGGCGATCTGCCGCGTCACCGCACCGAGTGCGGCGCCATGGGTCAGGGTTTCGAAGGACCGGCCATAGATGTTCGCCTTGCCCTGATAGCCGCGCCATTTCGCCACGGGCAGGATGAACTCCAGCCCCGCATCGTCGGCAATACGGGTCATGGCGACGATGTCGTCCCAGTTCGCCTTCCAGCGCTCGGGCGCCAGGCTCATGGTCAGGCCGCCGTCGCAGTTGGCGCTGAAGATGCCAAGCTTGAAGCGGTTGGGGCCGAACAGCGGGTTTGGCGGGTGCGAGGACATGGTGCCGCGTTTATACAGTCGAAGTGCCGGCGCGGCCAAACGCCGCGGTGCCGCAGGGCAGTGGCAACGATGTCGGCAATCGGCCCGTATGCGCCGGCATGATCGCGAAACCGACGCACGTTTGAAATGGATTAAAAATTATATTGATTATGTTTCTTTTTCGATCAGTTTTATTTCCATGGATACTTTCAGACCCCGTTCCTTCTCAACGAGCAGCACGTAGCCTACAAACATTGATCGAAATGAATTGAGGAATGACGACACAAACCAACACAGGTTTTTGTTAAGCTTCCGTTAACGCCTTCCTGATAGATGAGGCGGCGAAAATCTGTTCGGGTCGGTCGTCGTGATAACAGTCTGTTTGGCCTATGCCATCGCTGCCGCAGCCGCCTCTGCCCTGTTGGCGTTTGGTGAATGGCGGCATCTTCTCGGGCTGGTACGCGCCACGCGGCCGCGCGGTGCACGGCCGCGTGACGGCGGGCCCGGCGTCAACGCGCACGCGGCAGTACCCGGCGATGTAGCAGCCGCGGTGCGTGTTGCGCTCGGTCGTATCGCGCCGTTGATGACGCGCGCGTTCGTACGCATGGAGATGGCGGTGCCGCCGGGGTTGGTTGCCCGGATGCGGGACGCGACCCTGTGCGACATGATCGAGGAAGTCCTGACCGCCGCCATCCACGCCGCCCCGACCAGCCGGCTTTTGCTGACGGCCTACGCCCAGGGCGATCACATCGAAATTGCCGTCACCGACGATTTGCCGAACGCCGATCAGGCCTATCGGCTGGCTCAGATCCGCACCTTGCACGAACGGGTTGCCCTGCGCGGCGGCACGTTGCACGTGACCGCCCGTGCGACCGAGGGAACCACGATCGCGATACGCCTGCCGGGCACACGCGATCCGTCCGGACCGCCGGAGCGAAACGCGATGTCCACTGCGGCGCCCCTGTCACAGGCATCAGTCAGGATGGCCTGACGCACGCCGCAGGCGGTGATTGGGCACGGCCGAGCAAGCCCCCGGCGATTGCGCTTCAGCTCCGATAGGAGCCGTTGATATCGATGTAGGCGTGCGTCAGGTCGCAGGTCCAGACCGTTGCCTTGCCCCGGCCAAGACCGAGGTCGATGGCGATCTCAACCTCCTTGCCTTTCATGTGCGCGACAACCGGGGCTTCGTCGTAGCCCGGCACCACAGCGCCTTCCCTGGCCATCCAGACGCCGCCGACGCCGACGGACAGCGTGTCGCGGTTCGCCGGTTCCCCGGATTTGCCCACGGCCATGACGATACGGCCCCAGTTGGCATCCTCTCCCGCGACGGCGGTCTTCACCAGCGGGGAGTTGGCCACCGCCATGGCGATCTTTTTTGCCGACCGTGGGTTGCTGGCGCCGGTGACGTCGATCCGCACCAGCTTTTGTGCCCCCTCCCCGTCCCGGACGACTTGTAGCGCCAAGTCCAGCAAGACTTCGTCCAGCGCCTTCCTGAAATCCGCCAACATGCGCTTGCGTGCGCCGTTGTCGTCGGCCGAGGGGATTCGCGGATGCTTCGCCTGCCCGGTGGCAATCAGCAGCACGGTGTCCGAGGTGGACGTGTCGGAATCGACGGTTGTGCAGTTAAAGCTACCTTCGACGCCTTTGCTCAGCATCGCCTGCAGCGCGTCGGCCGGAATCTTCGCATCGGTAAAGACGAAGCACAGCATCGTCGCCATGTCGGGTGCGATCATGCCGCTGCCCTTGGCGATGCCGGTAATGCGCACCCCGGTATCGCCGATGGTCGCGGTGCGTGTCGCGGCCTTCGGAAAGGTATCGGTGGTCATGATACCCCGGGCGGCGGCTTCCCAGCCATTGTCGCCCAGGGTTTCATGCAGCGTCGGCAGGGCGGCGACCAGCTTGTCGTGCGGCAGCACCTCTCCGATCACACCAGTGGAGGCGACGAAGACCTGCTTGGCCGAACAGTCCGCAAGCTTGGCGGCCGCCGAGGCGGTCGCCGAGCAGGCATCTCGGCCGGCCTTGCCGGTAAACACGTTGGCATTGCCGGCGTTGACAACCACCATCCGCGCCTTCCCACCTTTCAGCGACGCTCGGCACCAGTCGACGGGCGCGCCGGGACACTTGTTGGTGGTGAAGACACCGGCCACGGTGCTACCGGGCGCGACCTCCATCATCACGACGTCGGTACGGCCTTGGTAGCGGATGCCCGCCGCGGTCGCGGACAGCCGGACTCCGGCAAGCGGCGGTAGTTCCGGCAGTGGCACGGCAAGCGGCGAGACAGCATTGGCCATCGTTTTGTCCCCAGTATGGTATTCGGACTGTTACTTATTGGCAGGCGGCGGTTCGGCCGTATCGGTCGCCTTCACCGGCGAGCCATCCAGGTTGAACTTCTGCACGGTCACACCCTTCCGAGCCTGATCGACGGCCTTCTGGATCGCGGCCTGGGCGACCTGCTGGCGAAGTTCGCCGCGTGCCTGCTCATACGAGGGCGGCGGCGTCGTGCGGTGGCCAAGCGTCTGGATCACGTGCCAGCCGAACTGGGTGTGCACCGGGGTGGGGGACACTTCGTTGTCCTTCAGCGCGAAGGCGGCATCGGCGAATTCCGGCACCATGTCGGTCTTCTTGAACCAGCCAAGATCACCGCCTTGCTTCGCCGCGCCCGGGTCCTTGCTGTACTGCTTCGACAGCGCGGCGAAATCGCCCCCCTTCTTCAGGTCGGCAATGATCTTCTTGGCCGTCGCCTCATCGGGTACCAGGATGTGGCGGGCATGGACTTCGGTTTCGCCGGGCTTGCTGGCGATGTCCTTGTCGTATTGCGCCTTCAGCGCTTCCTCGGAAATCTGCGGCTGCACAAGCTTGTTCAGCATGGCGGATTCCAGCGCCCGTTCGGACGCCAGGCGCATCAGCCGCTGCGTGTCCGGATCCTTGTCGAGGCCATCCTTCTTGGCTTCGATCAGCAGTGCCTGCGCATCGATCAGCTGGTTCAGCAGCATCGGGTAAAGCTGCTGCGGAGGCATGTTGCGG
>DAICYU010000200.1 GCA_027311485.1 Acetobacteraceae bacterium | reverse complement strand
CGCCAGTTTCGCCGCGCCGATCCGGTCTGACGTGGCGCCGGTGAACGCGCCGCGGACATGGCCGAACACTTCGCTTTCGAGCAGATCGCGCGGGATGGCACCGCAGTTCAGGGCAACGAACCCGCTGGACGCTCGCGGGCTGGCCTTGTGCAGGGCTTCGGCGGCAAGTTCCTTGCCCGTGCCGCTTTCGCCGGTGATGAACACGCTGGCCTTGCTGGAGGCGACGCTTTGAATGATGTCGTAAACCGCCCGCATGCGGTCCGACGCGCCGACAAAGCTGAGGAAACCAGTGCGGCCAAGCTTCGCCTCGGCGTCGCGCAGCCGTTTCTGCGTTTCATTGAGCTGCGTTTCCAGCGACTGACGGGTGCGCGCAAGTGTGCGGCGGCCCAGTGCATTGCGCAGCGTGACAGCGAGCCGGTCCTTATTATAGGGTTTGACGACGTAATCTTCGGCCCCGGCGCGGATTGCCTGCTTGGCCATCTCCATTGATGCGCTGGCGGTTACGATCACAACGACGGCGTCGCTGCCGATCTCCTGCAGGCGCGTCATCAGTTCGAGACCGTTGAAATCCGGCAGTTCGATATCAAGCAGCAGGCCATCGGGCTGCCAGTCCCGCACGATGGCCAGTGCGGCACCGGCGCTCTGCGCAATACGGACCTCGTAGCCCAGCCCGGCAAGGAACAGGCGCGCGAGCTCCGCCTGCACCGCCAGGTCTTCAACCACCAGGATCTTATCGGTCGCTCGAACCGACGGGGCCGCCTGCGTCGTCACGTTGTGGGTCGGCCTGTCGCGGCTGATAGAACGACCGCGATGTCGGCGAGCGTCTGCTCGACCAGGTTCATGATGCCGTTGGCGATCGCCTGCATCTGGCCGTCGAAATCATGGCGTGTCATCGCAGCGCGGCACGCCTGTTCCAGTGACTCGACGCCGACGCTGCCCGCTGCGCCGCAGATTGCGTGCGTGGCACCGCGAAAGGCTTTTTCGTCGCGACCCTGTGCTGCCCGCTGCATATCGCCGGACAGGCGCAGGAGGTCACCGCGCAGCAGCAGCAGCGCGCGATGCACATCTTCAGGGGACAAAACCTCGGCCAGTTGCGTGACGAATTGCGGTTGGGACGACTTTGCCATCGTTATTCCCTCGGTTGCCTCGTCTGGCGAGGTGTCGGTTCCGCATACCCCGCGCCGGACGTGACCGCGACCTCGTGGCAACCATCGCTGACCCGCGTTCATTCCGGTTGGCACTCGATAGCACGTCGCATCAAAAATATCAGACGTCGGTACCCGACCACGACCGGGCTGGGGCAGACATGCCCAATTTTCAGCGGACATGTTCTGGCATTACCGCAAATATAGAGGCAAAATGCAATTGTTTCCGACGTTGCGTGGCATGACATCCAGCAACGCCAATGTTCCGGTTCCCGCGCAGCCCGGGCGCCTTGCCGCAGCGTCGAACACGAATCAGACGCGCGTGGGGCGCGGCAGCAGCGTCGCACACAGGCGGCGGACCCCCGGCCACGACGGTTCACGCAGCAACGCGCGCAGGTGGAGCATGGCGGCGGACAGGGGCTGGCCGGCGGCGCGGGCGGCTTCGGCGCGGGTGGTTAAAAGACGTGTCGTGAAGACCTCATGCGCCGCCGGGTCGTCCCGGACCGCACTATCGCGGTACCGTTCGGCAATGATGTGCATGGCCGCCACGCGCAGGTCGGTCCGCGCGGTCAGTTTGCCAGCACGATGCGTCATTTCCTCGGCCAGCACCGCCGGCACGACGCCGACCGGCGCGCGGGTCGCCAGCCTGAGCCACAGATCCCAGTCCTCGGCCGACCGAAGCTCGGTGCTGAACCCGCCCGCGTCCTGGAGCAGATCGGTCCGCGCGACGACGGTCGAGATCGGCACGACATTGTGCGCATAGAGAGCGGCGACCGGGTGCTCGATCACCGCTGGCTGGCCCGTCTTGACGTAACGGCCGGCAAAATGCTGCCACGCCTGGCAACACCGGCTGTCAGCCTGCCGGTCGGCCGTAACATGCCGACAAGCGGAGAAAGAGAAGCCGATCTCGGGGTGGGCGCGATGCAACGCAAGTTGCCTATCCAGCTTTTCCGGCAGCCATCGGTCATCGGCGTTGAGGAAGGCGATCAACGGGGCGTTTGCGGCGCTGATCCCCAGATTGCGGGCACGCGAAAGCCCGGCATGCGCCCCATGCAGAAAGCGAATCCGGGCATCAACCGCGGCCTGCTGGCCGAGCCAGCATAAGGTGCCATCGGTTGATCCGTCGTCGACGACGAGGATTTCGACGCGGGCATCCCTCCCAATGGATGCAATGGCGCTGGGCAGCCAGGCAAGCGCATCCCTGGTTGGGATGATCACGGAGACGTCCGGGCGGCCAGTCATTGACATTCCTTGCAAGTCCGGTCGCATCGCACGGTGTGCGGGCAACCTGAATATGAATGCACGTCACGCGCCAGACGCACGCGCAAATTGCATTGCATAATGCGAAATCCGCCCATGCGAGCGCACGTAAGGAGGGCGGTCCCAGTGCGGGCAACGCCATGCGCCCGGGACACATCGCTCGCTGCTGCTTGCGAACCGCGCTTCGTTACCGCAGAAGGATTATTGAATTTTGTCCCGTGCACTGGCCGTCGGTGCCGCTGCATCTGCAAGCAAGGATGCCATCGTGCGCCGCCTGATCGCGCGTCTGTCCGCCCTTCCCCACGGGATCCGCGCCGCGATGCTGTACGCGGTCGCGATGGGCTGGGCAAAGGCACTCGCCATGGTGACCTTGCCGCTGATCACGGCGATGCTCAGCCCGGCGGAGTTCGGGCGGCTGGAGCTGTTGTCATCAGCAGCGGAAATCGGCGGCCTGCTGTGTGGCGCGGGTCTGGTCGATACGCTGTATCGCTTCGGTTCGGTGCCCGGGGCCGAGGGACGCGCGGTCAGCGCACGCCTGACCGGGCTGGCGCTGGTGATCGCCGCGCTGGCCACTGCCATCCTGCTCCTGCTGGCGCCCGTCCTCGCCAGGCTGATGGCGCTGCCAACCCCGCGCGGCGACATCATGCTTCTGGCCATCGCAGTTTCGTTGGAGCCGGTGCTGGGTGTTTCACTCGGTTGGTTGCGCATGCAACGGCGCGCCGGCGCGTACATGGCCTTCGCCATGCTGCGCGCGACGCTGCAATATGGGCTGGTTGCGCTGCTAGTGGCCACCGGACATGGAACGTCGGGGGTACTGCTGGCGGGATGCCTGACCAGCCTGATCGTCGGATCGGTGCTGACCCGGCGGCAATGGCGGGAAACCGGCGTGCGCTTTGCGCCGACGGCCAGTGTCTCGCTATTGCGCTACGGGCTGCCGCTGGTCGCCAGCGGGCTGGCGAATTTCGTCCTGGGCACCGCGGATCGCTGGCTGCTGGTCGGCACCGTCTCGGCGGCGTCGCTTGGGCATTACGCCCTGGCGGTCAAGATCGCCATGATCGTCGCGCTGCTGGCACAGCCTTTCGAGCTTTGGTGGTTCCCGCAGCGGCTTCGCTTCACCAGCACGCCGGAGGGACTGGCGCGGTCGAGCCGGGTGATCTCCCTCGCGACAGCCGGGATGATCGGCAGCGGGGCTCTCGTGGCGTTCGCGGCGCCATGGCTGGTTCGGCTGCTTGCCCCGCCGAGCTATGTGCAGGCAGTGCCGATGGTGCCGTTCATGGTGCTGGCTGTCGTGCTGCAACTGCTGGGCAACATGGCCAATGTGGGCTGCTATACGCGATCCACCGGGGCCCTGCCGATGCTGGTCAACGGGATCGCTGCCGCCGTGGCCCTGCTGCTGTATCTGGTGCTGATCCCGTCCTTCGGCGTACCCGGTGCCATCGCCGCGACGGTCGTGGCGCAGTCGGTGCGGTTCAGCGTGTTTGCCGTCCTGTCGCAGCGGACTGTTCCGCTGACATGGCCGTATGGACGTCTGGCTGCGCTGTCGGTCGTGGCCGCCGGAGTCGCGGCGTTACCGCAGTTCGCCAGCCCGCGGGTCAGCGTGGCGTGCCTTCTGGGTCTTGGACTGATCGCCGGCGCTGGCGTTGCCGGCCGATGGCTTCGCCGGCCCGGCCGCGGCTTAGGACTGATGGGCAACCGGTTGGAGGTGTAACGGCCGCTGGTCCGCCGCTACAGGATCCGCATCGTGGTCAGCGCCTGCCGCAACGCCTCGGCGCCGGTGAACTGGATGCCGCGGAGGCCGACCGACTCGGCGCCTGCCACGTTGCGGGCGATGTCGTCGATGAACACCGCCCGGGCCGGGTCGATGCCGTAGCGATCCAGCAACCGCCGGAAGATGCGCGGGTCGGGCTTGGTCAGCCGCTCCTGCCCGGAGACGACGATGCCGGCGAACCAGCTCAGGAAGTCGAACCGATCCGGCTGCCCGACATAGGTTTCCGCCGACCAGTTGGTCAGCGCATACAGCGGCACGTTACGGTCCCGCAGTTCCGCCAGGATGGCCACGGTTCCGTCGATCGGCCCTGGTATCATTTCATTGAACCGGCTGAACCAGGCCTCGATCAGCGGACGCTGGTGCGGGTGGCGGGCGATTGCCTCGGCTTCGGCGTCGATGAAGGGACGGCCGCCATCTTGCAGGTGGTTCCACGCCGGCGAGCAGACATGCGTCAGGAAATGCTCCATCGCCACTTCGTCGCCATTGAACAGCCGCCTGTACAGATAGCGGGGATTCCAGTCGATCAGCACGCCGCCAAGGTCGAAAATGACAGTCCAGGGTGATAAGGATGACATGAGTCCTGGTCCGGGCTGGTGACCGCCGAGCGATGGGCGAAAGGCGGGCGCGCGTCAATCTGTTGGATTCGCGGCGCGGTGGCTTGTCCGGGCCAACCGGGCCGGCGTAAAGCCACGAGCAGCATGGAAGCCGCCGAATACGATCTGATGGACGAGGCGGAAGCCCGGATGTGGTGGTATCACGCCCTGCATGCGCGGCTGCTGCACGCACTCCACCCCGTGCGCGGGCCGGTGCTGGACGCGGGTTGCGGCACAGGCGGCTTCCTGACGATGCTGGCGCGCCGGCGGCCGGACCTGGCACGCTACGGAATCGAATGGGACGGATCAGCCGCGGCGCGGGCACAGGCAAAGTCCGCCGCCGTGCTGACACGGGGCAGCGTGAACGCCATGCCGTTCGGCAACGGCGCGTTTGCTGCCGCCGTATCGGCGGACGTGCTGTGCCACCGGGCGGTGAATCCCGATCACGCTCTGGCCGAGCTGCGGCGGGTGCTGCGGCCGGGCGGACGGTTGGTGCTGAACCTGCCGGCGTATCGCTGGCTGATGTCGGCGCATGATCATCACGTGCACAACGTGCGCCGCTTCACCACCGGCCAGGCTCGGCATCTGCTGCAGCAGGCCGGCTTTACGCGGATATCGGCCCGCTACTGGAACGGACTGCTGCTGCCGTTGATGGTCGTGCAGAGAAAAGTCCTTGCACGTGGCGCGGTTGTGTCCGATGTCGCCCCGTTTTCGCCATGGCTGAATGCGACGTTGCTGGCCGTGACGGAACTCGAACGGCACCTGCCCGTCGCGCTGCCCGCGGGTGGGTCGGTACTGGTGATCGCGGAGAGGCCATGAACGATACCGTTACCCTGTTTGACACCAGCGCGCCGGTTCAGCCGGTCAGCCGCGTCGGCCTGTCGATCGTCGTGCCGGTGTATCGCGGCGCCGCCACGATCGGCCGGCTGGTCGATGCCCTGTCGGACCTGAATCCGGCCGGCGGGATGGAGGTTGTGCTGGTCAATGACGGCAGCCCCGACAACTCGGCAGAGGTGTGCCGCGACCTGCTGGAAACCGCCCGCTTGCCGCTGGTCTATGTCGAGCATGCCCGCAATTACGGCGAGCATAACGCAGTGATGACCGGTCTGCGGCACACGCGCGGCGAATACGTCATCACCATGGATGACGATCTGCAGAATCCGCCCGAGGAAGTCATCAAGCTATACGACCACGCTCGGCTGGGCGGCTGGGACGTTGTCTATACACGCTATGCGGTGAAGCAGCATGCCGGCTGGCGCAACCTGGGCAGCCGCTTTGCCAACGGGGTGGCGGACCGGCTGCTGGACAAGCCGAAGGGGCTGTACCTGTCGTCGTTTCGCTGCATGTCGGCGATGGTGGTGCGGGCGGTCACGCGTTACAGCGGCCCCTACCCCTATGTCGATGGCCTGGTGATGCAGGTGACGCAGCGTATCGACAGCATCGAGGTGCGGCATCTGCCGCGCATGGAAGGCCGGTCCAACTACACGCTGGTGCGGCTGATACGGTTGTGGCTGAACCTGGCAACCAGCTTCTCGCTGGCGCCACTGCGGCTGGCGATTTTCGCCGGTCTCGGGCTGTCCTTGCTGGGGGCCGTCGGCGCGGTGGCGACAATCGCCGAGGCGCTGTTCACCCGGGATACCCCGTCCGGCTGGGCGTCGACGATGACGGTGCTCCTGCTGGTGTCCGGCGTTCAGTCGATGATCCTGGGTGTGCTGGGCGAATATGTCGGGCGGACATTCCTGTCGGCCAATGGAAAGCCGCAGGGAACGGTGCGCAGCGTTGAACGCGGGCGCTTTGCCCGGGACCGGACGTGAGCGCATTTTGGGGTGTGCTGGCCGCGGCGATCGCGACCAGCATGGCGGGGCAAACCCTGCTGAAAGCCGGCGCCGGGCAGCCCAGCTTCGTGGCGCAGTTGTTCGATGTGCGCACGATGACAGGGCTATGCCTGTACGGCGGCGCGGCGCTGCTGTACATCGTGGCGCTGCGGCGGATTCCGATGTCGGTGGCGCTACCCTGCACCGCCGTATCCTATGTCGCGGCGGCGCTGATCGGGCACTACGCGTTCGGTGAGGTGCTAGGCGCGATGCGGCTGGGCGCGCTCGGCTTGATCTGTGCCGGGGTGGTGATGCTGGCGTTGGCCTGATCGGCGGCTTGCCGCGCGACCCATCGCCCGCAGGGTTCCGGCCAAGTTCGGCGCGGGCGGATTGGTAGTATGCGGGCGCACGTTTCCGGACCATGCGCCGCGGTCATTGCCGGTAAAGGAACGCCCCGGCTGAGAGACGCCCCGGCTCAGGACCATGCCAATACAGGGACACATGGTTCGTCGGCCTGAAGGACCCCATATCCTTTGCAGACAGCGTTGACGCCCGCCCGCGGCCGAACCCGGCCAGGTGACGGCGGGCCGTAAGGAGACAATGGGCATGAGCAACTGGGCTGATCGGCTGTGGGCCGATGGGTACGTTTTCGTCCAGGCGCCCGTGATGCGGGAAGCGTTGGAAGCGGACGGTTTGTCCGGCTGGGGCGCGTTTGCCCGGAGTTGGGACGATCTGGGCCT
>DAICYU010000001.1 GCA_027311485.1 Acetobacteraceae bacterium | reverse complement strand
CATACAGGGCGGTGATTTCCGCTTCATTGGCGAACAGAATGTCGACGTGGTTGGCGACCAGATCGAGGAAGGCCGCCCGGTGCCGATTGACGCAGAAGGCATCGGACAGCGACAGCGCGACACGCCGGCCAGCGGTATGGGCGGCCTTGGCGGCTTTGCGAAAGGCCGCCTGAGCCGCCGGCGGATCGAACAGGTAGCCTTCCAGGTAGGTGACTTCGGCGCTGGCAACCAGGGCCGGGTCCACATCGGATTCATCCAGGGAGACGCAGGCGCCGAGGAAGGTGTTCATCGTCCGCTGCCCGTCCGGCGTCACCAGGATCAGGCAGCGCGCAGTGGGCGCCCCGCCGGCCAGCGGCGCGGTGGGGAAATGCACACCGACTGCCTGGATGTCGTGGCGGAACACGGCGCCGAGCTGATCGTCGGCCACCTTGCCGATGTAGGCGACACGGGCATCGAGGCTGGCCGCGACGGCGCAGGTGTTGGCAACCGAGCCACCGCTGCTCTCCTGCCCCGGCGGCATGGCGGCATACAGCGTGTCCGCGGCAGCGGCATCGATCAGCCGCATGGCGCCCTTGTGCATGTCGTGGCGGGACAGAAATCCGTCTTCGGCGCGCGCAACCACGTCAACGATGGCATTGCCGATACCCAGAATGTCGTAAGTCGCTTGTGTCATCATGTTTCCTTTGGCGGAGGCAGCCCGGCCGCCGCTGCATTGATCCCGACGCCCCCGGCCGGGGCGATCCGGTTGTCGTTTTCCACGACTGGCGCGCGAATGAAAAGCGCATCCCTGCAATCGACCGGCCGTCGGGCGTTTGCATTGTGCCGGACCACACGCGGCTGCACGGCGGCGCGGCTGGCTGCCGGCATTGCCCGTTCCGCTGGTTTACCCTATGCCGCCCATTCACGAACGACTAACCGTCCTGTCAGCAAGGTGTCATACGATGACTGATTACGTCATTGCCCCGCCGCCCGTTGTGGCTGTACCGGTCGCCGGCGGCGGCGCTTTCCCGGTACGCCGCGTGTTCTGTGTCGGCCGCAACTACGCAGAACATGCACGCGAAATGGGCAGCGACCCGGACCGGGAGCCGCCGTTCTTCTTCATGAAGCCGGCCGACGCCCTGCTGCTGAACGACGCCGACATGCCATATCCGCCCAAGAGTACGCAGCTGCATCATGAGATGGAGCTGGTCGTGGCCATCGGCCAAGGCGGCGCCAATATTACCGAGGCTGACGCGCTGGCGCATGTGTGGGGCTACGCCGCCGGCCTGGACATGACCCGGCGCGATCTGCAGAACGCCGCCAAGAAGGAAGGCAAGCCCTGGGACATGGGCAAGGGCTTCGACCACTCGGCGCCGATCGGCCTGATGGTGCCGGCGTCGAAGGTGGGTCATCCCGCCAAGGGCTTGATCGAGCTGAAGGTCAACGGCCAGGTCCGCCAGACCTCCGACCTGTCGAAGATGATCTGGAACGTGTCGGAAACCATCGCCTACCTGTCCGGGCTGGTGACGCTGGCGCCGGGCGACCTGATATACACCGGCACGCCGGAGAACGTGGCCGCCGTGCAGCGCGGCGACGTCCTGGAAGGTGTTGTCGAGGGTGTCGGCACAGTTAGGACGCGCATCATCTGATGCCATCCTTGCGGATTGCTACCTGGAATATCAATTCATTGCGGTTACGCCTCGGCCTGCTCGACAAGCTGATCGAGGCGTTGCAGCCGGACATTATCTGTCTTCAGGAAACCAAGGTTCCGGACGATCTTTTCCCCGCCCAGGACCTGGAACCACTGAATTATCCGCACACCGTGTTCCGCGGCATGAAGGGCTACAACGGGGTGGCCATCCTTTCGCGCCTGCCGCTGCAGGTGCACGACGCGGCGCCGGACTGGTGCGGCAAGGGCGACTGCCGGCACGTCGCCGCCGCGGTGCAGACCCCCAGCGGCGCGCTTGAGCTGCACAATTTCTATGTTCCGGCCGGCGGCGACGTGCCCGACCGGATGCAGAACCCGAAATACGGCCACAAACTGGATTTTATCGCCGAGGCTCGCGTGTGGTTCGCCGACCGGAGCGGGCTGCAACGCACCGTCCTGGTGGGTGACCTGAACATCGCGCCGCTGGAAAATGACGTCTGGAGCCATCGCCAGTTGCTGGACGTGGTCAGCCATACGCCACAGGAAACCGAGGGTCTGGACGCCTGGATGAACACCGGCTTCATCGATGCCGTGCGACACTTCGTGCCGCCGGAGCAGAAGCTGTATTCCTGGTGGTCATACCGGAACCGGGACTGGCGCGCGTCGGACCGGGGCCGCCGGCTGGACCATATCTGGGTCACACCCGACCTGAAGCCGACGCTGAGAAGCCAGACGATCCTGCGGGATGCCCGTGACTGGCCACGCGGGTCCGACCACGTGCCGGTTTGCGTCGAACTCGCGCTATAGGCGTCCGCACCAATCCTGCCACACACCCCGCAGCGCCGAACCCAGGTTCGCACCGAACCGCGGCGCATCGCATAACGGGCTGAGCCGCACCCGCGCCCGCAGGTCGGCCCGCAATGCGGCAAGGGCGGGCAGGTCGGCCGCCCGGGCGACCGCCATTTCAACGTATTCCGTCATCGATCCGGCGACCCAGTCCGCAAGTCCGGCATTGCTCAGATGGCTGACCGAATGGCGGGAGGCGAAAATCTCCCCCGGGCAGGTGATGGTCGGCACACCCATCCACAGCGCCTCACACGTGGTCAGCCCGCCCGAATAGGGAAATGGGTCCAGCACGATGTCGATGTCGTTGTACTCGCCCATGAAGGCGCGATGGCCCGATGAGCCGCGGGTTTCCACCCGGTCCCGGGCGACGCCATGCTGAGCCAATACCGACACAAACCGGTCGGCGGTGGCGAAATCCGAGAGTTGGTGGGTCTTCAGGATCAGGCGGGCATCCGGAATGCGCTGCAGGATGGTTGCCCATGTGCCGATCAGCTCCGGCGTGATCTTCGCCAGATTGTTGAAGCATCCGAAGGTCACGTGGCCGTTCTTCAGCGCTGGCAGCGGCTTGATCGCCGGTGCATAGGGCGGCGGACTGTAGCAGACATAACCGTCCGGCAGGCGGAGAAGCCGCTCGCTGTACAGTGCATCGAAGCCCGCCGGTGTTTCCCACCGGTCGGTCAGAAACCAGTCCATCTCCGCCAGGCCGGAGCTGTGCGCCTGCATCCCGACCCATTTGATCTGCACCGGTGCCAGGCGGTTGGCACAGGCCGCCATCCGGGACGCATCGCCATACCCACCCAGGTCGATCAGGACGTCGATCTTGTGCGCCCGCGCAGCGGCGATCAGTGCCGCGTCGTTGAGGCCGTCGACCTCGACCCAGGTGCTGGCCGCCGCGTGGAAGCGACGTGCGATCGGATCATGCAGGGCGGCGTTCTGCACCAGGCAGACGATGGCGAACGAGTCCCGGTCCAGGTTTTCGATGCCCGCCACGGTCAACCACCCGACCGGATGCGACCGAAGCGTGCCGGACAGCAACCCGACGATCAGCGGCCGGTCCGTGTCCGGGTCATTGCACAACGGCGGCTGCGGCGTTCGTGGCAGCGCCGCGGAGCACGCACGCATTGCGGCCAGCAGTTCCTGCCCCGACGTGCCATGCAGATACGGCAGCGTGTTGCACAGCGCGCGCCGCGGCAATACGGCGTCCGGCTGTAGGTCGATCACCTGCCGAGCCAGAGAGACAGCGTCCGCCTGCAGCCCGAGACAGACGGTTGCGTTGGCGAGATTGCACATCATCGACGCCTCGGGCCCGTGCCGGTCCAGCGCCGCCTGCAGGATCGCCCTTCCTTCGGCATGCCGGTGCATACGCATCAGGGCGGCGGCATGATCGTTGCTAGCCTGCGCACTGTCCGGACAGGCTTCCGCAACCCGGCGCAGAACGGTTTCCGCGCGTGCGACCCGGCTGGACCTTGCGAGCAGGCCGGCCAGCAGGCGCATCGGCGCAATTGCATCGGGTGCGAGCACACAGGCCACCTCCAACGCATCAATCGCATCCGCTCGGCGTCCCATACGGTCCAGCAGCATGCCGCGCGCCGCATGATGGGCAGGGTTCAGCCCGTCCCGTTCGCAGGCGCGTTCCAGCCGGTCCAGTTCGGCCTCGGCCTCCCCGGCCAGGACGGCCGCATCAACGCCGTTTACCGCGTAGCTCACGTCATGAGGCTGCAGCCGCTGGGCGCTGCGGAAGGCCGCGAGCGCCAGGTCCGCGACAGCGGTGGCCTGGTATGAGAGCCCGAGTGTATTCCACGCCTCGGCATTGTCCGGCGCCAGGTCGCAGGCTCGCAGCAGCAGGTCGCGTGCGGATTCGGGCTGACGGCGCAGCAGCAGCAGGCCGGCGAGCGCCACCATCGCCTCAATCCGCGCCAGGTTCAGGCTGAGCGTACGGCGATAGGCATGCTCCGCGGCCGCATGGTCCCCCGCGGCGCGCAGGCTTTCGGCCAGGCGCAGGACCGGTTCGTCCCAATCGGGCCACCGGGCGGCCACTTGGTTCATGATGTTCTGGGCATGGGGCCGGTCGCCGGCCCGATCCTCGGCAATTGCCAAGTTCAGCAGTGTCGCGGGATTTGTATCGCCAAGCCTGAACGCAAGCCGGAGCGGTTCCAGGGCCTCCCGGAAGCAGCCTGCCGCCAGCAGGTTCAGGCCGTGGACGGACGGTGACGGGGACTGAACCAGCATGGCGTCGTTGTCCGGTGACAGCACAGCGACGGTCATGCAGCGACGGGCGTAATGGTCAGCAGCAGGCCGGGAACGTCGGCACCAGCCTCCCGCCGGATAACACAGCGATCGTTTTGCGCGATCCGCAGGTCGGCCTCGCTGATACAATCGTAGACATAGTCGTGCGTGTGGGCATAGCGGCCCTGCCGCAGCAACGCCCAGTCCCCGTTTCCGGGCAGCACGCCATCGCGGTCGGGCAGCAACGTTTCGATTGAGAATACGAACCATCCCTCCGGCGCCAGGCACCGGCTGATGCCGTGCATCAGGCCTTTCAAGTCGCCAAAGTAACATACCACGTCGGCGGCGACGATCAGGGGCCACTGGCTGCTTTGGGTGGACAGGTCCTCAATAATGTCCGCCTCCCGCAACGTCGCGTAGAGTCGCTTCCGTTCCGCCTCGGCGAGCATGTTTGGCGACAGGTCGATGCCGGTGAACGGGCCGAGTGGCAGATCGCCGAGGGCCATGGCGACCAGCCCGGTGCCACATCCCAGGTCGAGGACCGGGCCCAGGGCATTCCCGCCGGCGATCTTGGGATGCCGTGCCACGACATCCGCAATAAGGGATGGGATCGCGTAGCCCAATGAGGCCAGATGCGCATCGAACCGGCCGGCGTAGGCGTCGAATGCATGCCGCACATAGTCCGCCGGCGCGCGTCTGCCCTCACTCGTCATGCCATGGGCTGCCGCGAGATGGCGGATGTGCTGATCTTCGGGCGCCAGCTTCAGCGCTTCCTGATATGCCTGCACCGCCTGATCATGCTGGCCGAGGCTACAAGATGCGTGGCCCCTCAATGCAAACGTCGTCGCGTCAGCGATGCCGGCCAGGACCGCCTGTTCCGCTTGTGCCACGGCTTGGACGAAATCGCGGCGCCGCAGGTTCAGCATGATTGCGGCGTTGAACAATGTGACGTTGGCAGGCCCGCGCGCGAGACCGTCGGTCAGCACGCGATCTGCGGCTTCGATATCGCCCGCTGCCTCCAGCGCCCGGGCAAGCGCTTCCCGGCATCCCACGAGGTTCGGCGCCGCGGCAAGCGCCTCCTGCATACAGGCGATGGCTTCCTTGATATAGCCGAGTTCGAGCAGAGCGGTGCCGAGGCGCGCCTTTGCGTCGGCATCCGACGGCTGGGCCACGACGGCCTCGGCGGCATCGCGGGCAGCCCCTTCCCAATCACCGATTCCATAACGGACATCGGCGCGACATTTGCGCAATCCGGCGTGCGATGGATTGGTGATGAGCGCCCGGTCGAGCTGTTCGATCGCCTGGATCAACGCGCCATCGAGCAGGGCGAGGCGCACCTCGGCCAGGACAAGTGTGGGTATCGTGTCATCCAGGGTGCGCGCGGCGGCGAGCAACGGGCGCGCGGCTCCCGGCCGGCCGGTATCAAGGAACGCGGTCGCCTGCCGGCACAGCGTCTCGGCATCCGGGACCGGGGAAATCATGTTCATTGAAGGTGCCTTTCGTGCGCAGCGGGCGGTGCGGTCAGGCCACAACGCCCTGTGCCTGGATTGCGAGCGTCGTCAGATCCGTCGGTGCACCGGTGGAGACGTTCGTGCTGTTCGCGCTGTTCTGGATCAGGTAGCGCTGGGCGAAGGACTGCACGAAGGATGGGGTCTGAAACTGGCTGATGTTCAGCCGGCTGGTGATGGCCTGTGCCTGTGCCCCAAGATCCTGGAACGCGATCTGCTGCGGCACCCCAAGAGCCGTGGTCACCACCGTGCGCAACGTCGGGTCGCCGAGAATTTGGTAGACCGACGTCGCGCTGGACGCATGTGACAGGAAGTAAAGGGCATTGGACAGCCCGGGCGTGACGGTATCCTGGTTGGACTGCCATTCCGACTGAGCATAGGTGTTCGTGACACTTGCGATGACAGTCGGGTTCTGAATGGCCGCCAGCCCTTTGGTATTGAAGTTGTAGGTCTGAGCCAGTGTTTTCCAGCGCGTATCGGTCAATGTGTTGGCCAGGGATTTCGGATCGGACAGGTTGGACATCAGCACCTGCGTGGCCAGCGCAGTATAGCCAATCTGATCCTTCATGCCATTGGCGGTCAGCAGCACGTTCATGACGTTGGGGTTCGACAGCAGCTGCTTGATGCTTGTGGCCGATCGAACTGCGGTGGTGAAGGCACCGATCGCGCTTTTGACCATCGGGTCCGCCGCGGTGACCTTGACCTGCTGCGTTTCGGACTGCTGCGCCGTGCGCAGCGCCTGAACCGGATCCACAGTGCCGCCGGATACCGATGTGCCACCGCCATACATGGTATTCAGGATGGAGGATCCGGCTCCGAACGAGGCGGCATACAATGCTGGCAGATAACTGAGGGAATTGCTCATTTTCACCGGCTCCTCGGGATTATGCGGGGGGTGCTGACAACCCCGCGGCGATGTCTTCGTTGATGGAAATCAGGAAGCCGAAATCTGGCGTATCCCTGTCCATCTCCCGCTGCACCGTCATGCCCAATGACACGATCGCAGCCCGCAGCGAATCCGGCAGTTGATTGGCGGGATCACGCATCAGGTCGCCCACGGTGATCCAGAGGCGCCGGTTATCAGCCAATGCGCGGACCTGGCGGATCGGTGCCGCATCACGCGCGGCAGTCAGGACGGCATTGACCTGACGGAAGACCTCGGCTTCCTGCTCCCGCTGGCTGCGATAGCGGGACGCGGCCTTATAGGCCTGAATGGCATGGTTCGGATTCAACATGGGTGTTGTTACTTTCTGTTCGCGATTGGCCATTTTGGTCTTTGCCGATTACAGCATCTTCATGCTGGATGACGCGACGAACAAGTTTCAGCGCCTGGTAACAGTCATCGGCCTCGGCCGCGACCAGAGCCTGTTCCAGTATTTGCCGCACAAGGTCGGATGTGGTGGCCTGCTGAAATTCGGCAATGAAATATCGCGCGGCATCAATGCCGTTCTCACGTTCCGACTCGGTCCCAATATAAGCCGATTGCAAAGCAAAGTAGATACGCCGAGCGGGGCTGTCGACCTGGTCAGGGGCCAGGATCTGCCTGCCGAAAAGAAAGCGGGCCTTGGCTGTCAGTTCGATACGAGAACGGGTGCGAAATCGGATCGGCGCGCCGTTCACGATCATGACTTCGCCCTGGCGCAGCTCCAGCACGAGATTGGACATAGGATCCCCTCTGAGGAGCGACACGACGCTTCCGGATTCCGCGATTTCGGCGGAGATGGGCGGGCCCGGCGCTGGGCCCGCCGCATACGATCGGTTACTTGAACAGGCTGAGCAGTGTCTGCGGTGCCTGGTTTGCCATCGACAGCGCCTGGGTGCCCAACTGCTGGCGTATCTGCAAGGCCGTCAGCTTCGCCGACTCCTGTGCGAGGTCCGCGTCCACCAATGCGCCAAGGCCGGTATTCAGCGCACTGACCTTGTCGTTATTGTACGTGACCTGGTTATTGACGTAGTTGATCGAGCTGCCGATTGTGTTCAGTTCTTTGCCAACAGAATTCTGCTGGTTGATGAACGTGCCCGAAGCGGTGATCAGCGCTGCGACGGTGGTGGCGCCCGAAAGCTGCGTGGACGTGAACGCGATCGATCCATAAAGGGCGGAACCGCTGAATGTCGCGATGCCATAGGTCCCGCCGACCTCATTCCGGGAAACGGCAATGCGTCCGAACGTGCCGTTGCTGGTTTTCGTGTTGCCGATCAACGTCTTGCCGTTATAGTTCGCATCGTCGACGAAGGTCCGCAGATTGGTCAACATCGACTTATACTGCTGTTCGTAATTCGTCCTGTCGGTGCCTTGCACGTTCTGGTCAGCCAGCTTGACGAGAACGTCGCGCATGCTGGTCATCATGTTGGACACGTTGTTCAGGCCAGACTGCGTCGTGGACAACAGCCCCTGCACATTGCCAAGCTGCTGGTTCGCACTGGTCAGCGCCGCCACGGTGGAACGGACCGATTGCGCGATTGCGTAGGCGGCGCCGTCATCAGTGGAATCGGCCACGCGGTAGCCAGTGGAAATCTGCTTCTGTGTAACAGCAAGCTGTTGCTGTGTGGTTTCAAGCGACTGGAGCGCGATCATCGCGCCCGTGTTCGTGTTGATGGAAGTTACGGCCACGGTATCTTACCCTGTATGTCTGAGAGCGTCCGCCCGCCTTTTGTGGGCTTGTGGAAAGCATGGCGAAAGAAGGTTAACAACGTATGAACAAATCGGCCTTTTCTTCAGGCCGGAACATAATTCACCAGCGAAAGCGTCGCTGAATTTACAATCAGGCGATACGATTCCTGCAATTGTACTTGCACGCTGGTCAGCTGGGATATTGCGGTCGCCATATCGACGTTTTGCGCGGTCGAAACCTGCCCGCTCAGCGCGGTGGTCATCGCCCCCAGTTGTGTCTGCTGTCCTGTCAACTGCGCCTGCCGGTCGCCCAGCACTCCGGCATCGGTCGCCATTGCGCTGACGGCATTGTTCAGGCTGCTGGCGGTGTCCTGCACCAACGGTGCGAAGTTGGGATCATTGACCTGGGAACTGGTGAGCGACCCCAGCGTGGCCAGCGACCGCATCAGGTCGCGGATATAGGACCCGGTTGTCGAGGAACCGCCGGAAACCGCGGCTGTGTTGGCGCTTGCGAAAAGGCCCACCGACACGAAACTGTTCGGACCGGCTTGCACAACCGGCGCCGCGAGTGCGGTGGCCGACTGCGACATATAGGCGGAAAACGGCGATGTGCCCGCTGCATTCGAACGCGCAATCGCCTGGGTTGCGGCGGCCGTCGCAGTCGCCCCGTTGGTGGACAGCGCCGAAACTGCGCTGTTGATCTGGGTGAAGAAGCCCGACGACAGGATCTGGTCGGGATTGGGCACCGGCGGGTTGGCCGAATCCTGGCCACCAAACACGTAGACGCCCGCATCCTGGGTATCCAGCAGGTTGGTGACCTGCTGTAGAGCACTGCGCGCGTTCGACGCGATGCTGTCCACCTCGGACGGGTTCAGCCCATTCAGGTTGGGCATGTCACCGACAAACGTCTGGGCGATCTGCTGGATCTGTCCCAAGGCCGTCTGTGCGACCTGCATCTGTCCGGTCACCTGATTGATGTTGTTCGCATAGGTCTGCAGCGTTGATACCTGCGGCCCGAGGCTGAGCGACAGGCTCGCCCCCGCACCAAGGCCGGCGTAGGTCTGCGCGATCAGGCCGGTGCTGATCTGCTCGGTCAATGTATTGAGCTGGGCATGCACCGTGCCCGCGTTCGCGATCAGACTCGGCAATATGCCGTAGCCGATGCTACCAATACTTCCGCTCATTGTATGGCCTGCAATAATTGATAAAACATAGTCTGCACTGCGGAAATAACGCGGGCGTTCACACCATAGGCATTCTGCAGCGTCAGCATCTGCGACATCTCGGTATCCATGTTGACACCGCTGCCGCTCGCCACTTTCGCATTCAGGCTGTTCTGCAGCGCCTGCTGATTTGTCAGGGTGCTGGTGACGGTGGCGCTCTGCTGCGCCTGGGTCGATATCAGGCTGGTGGCGAAACTCCCCAGGCTATCGCCAGCCGCGCTGAACGGCGCGCTCAGGGTGCCTGTGGGACCCAGACCGCTTGTCTCGAGCGCCGGCTGCGGCACCCCGGCTTGCGCCTGGGTACCCAGGGCGTAGGACAGCACACGGCTGATCAGGGTGGTGAAGCCGGCCGGTCCACCCGTCGGGTTCGGCGTGAAGGCGCTTGCGCCGGTTGCGCTGCCCGGCACCGTGTTCGTGCCATCCCGGACCAGGGACGGCGTTGCCGTCACGGCCGGATTCACCTGGATCGAAGCCGCAAAGCCGACATAACCAGCCTGTGCCGGGCTGCCGCCACCGGTTGGCACAGTGCCGGACTGGTCGGTAAACAAGGTGAGTCCCTGTTGCGCAAACCGGCTCGCCACGCCATAGGCGAACTCATCCAGTTGGGCCTGGGCCGTCGGCAGCGTCTGGTCACGCAGCGCAATATCCGCGCCAATCCGGCCGCCCACCATCTGGCCGGTAACGTCGCTGCCGTTCAGCGTAATCCCCGGCAACCCGCCGCCAGGGTAGTATCCCTGCGCGCCGACGGTAGCGGGCTGCATGGCAAAGGTGTTCGGCGGACCGCTGGTCGGCAGGCTGATCCCGCTGGACGTGAACAGCGACAGGTCACCATTCGGCTGCGCCACCGCGTTCACCTGGATCAGGCCGGACAGGGTTTGCACCGCGGCGTCGCGCTGGTTCTGCAGGTCGGCCGAGCTCTGTCCGCTCAGTTGCAGCGAGGTGATCTGCCGGCTGAGCTGGCCGATGCTGGACAGTGTGGTGTTCAGTGTTGTCACCGCCGATTGCAGGTCGTTCTGCGCCGCCTGCCGTTGCGCCGTATAGGATGCGGACAGGGTGTTCATCCCCTGGGCCAGCGTCGACGCGGCAGTCACCACGGCATTCTGCTGGGTCTGGTTGCCGGGGTCGTTCAGCAGCGTGGAAAAGCTGTTCTGCACATTACCCAACAGGCTACCCAGATCGGCACCCGATCCGGGCGTGCCCAGCACGCTGTCGATCGCCTGGAGCGCGGTCTGTGTCGTCTGCGAGCCGGCCACGATCGCATTCTGCTGGATGACCGAAGCCTGCAGCGCCTGGTTGATCGCCCGCGTGGCAGGGCCGGTCCGCACCCCCAGCCCGATTCCATCGGCGGTCAGGGACTGCTGCGTGCCGGATTCCGCCGCATACCCTGGCGTCGCCGCATTGGCGATGTTCTGCGACAGAATCGAGAACTGGGCATTGATATTCGCCAGCCCACTGTTGGCGATCGAAAGGGCCGAAGTCAGTCCCACGGCTCAAGTCCCGTCAGGTTTGCATGTTGATGGTGGTCTGCAGCATCTGGTTGGATGTCGTGACGACCTTGGCATTCGCCGAATACGCCTGCTGCGCGACAATGAGCTGCGAGAACTCCGTGGCGATATCGACGTTGGAGTTTTCCACCGACCCGGTGACCAGGTTGCCGGCGCCGTTGGTTCCGGCCGCGTCGGCCAGCGGCGTGCCGCTGGCCAGCGTCGTGGAAAAGGACTGGCCATTCTGGCTTTGCAACGCATTCGGATTGTCGAAGGTCACGATCGGCACCTGCGCGATGGTGCGGGTCTGGCCATTGTCGTAGTTGACGACCACGTCGCCGTTGGTCTGCATACTGACGCCGGAAAAGCTGCCCGGCGGAACGCCGTTCTGGGTCAGGCCACGCAGGGCGTAGCTACTGCCGGCATACTGGGTCACGCCGGTCGTCGCGCCATATTGGCCCAGGTTCAATGTAATCGTCTGCGGACCGGAGCCGAAATTCGTGGTGAACTGCAGCGTCGCCGGTTGGTTGGAGACATATCCACCCGACGTGACGCTGCCGGTGACGGACCCGATCTGCCCGATCGTGCCCGCTGCGACGGCGTTGCCGCTGGCCGGTCCGAATTTCACGTCGGCGGAACCGCGGTTCGCGCCGCTGGTATCGTCCGGTACATTGACCGAAACGGTCCAGTCACCCGCCGTGTTCTGCACCCAGTTGAGCGTGACCGTGTGCGATGTTCCCAACGAATCATAGACGCTGATCTGCGATGAGATCGGGTTGGTCGCAGTCCCCGTGCCCGATGACGGTGATGCCGGCAGGTTCGCCGACAAGGTGACGTTGGTGGTGGCGACCGGATTATAACTGGCCTGGCTCACCTGGATTGGTGCCAGGACGTTCTGGTCCGCGGTGTTCGTGATGGGATTGACCGCCCAACCATTCAGATACTGGCCGGAGCTGTTGACCAGATAGCCGGACGCATTCATCGAAAAGTTGCCGGCTCTGCTATAATACTGTTGCGGATCGAATGTGGGCAGGGCGTTCGACGTGCCGGTGGCCTGGGACACGGCGAAGAAACCTTGGCCGGTGATGGCCAGCGCCAGCGGATTGTCGGTCTGCGAAATGGTGCCCTGAACGTTATTGACATACTGGGGTGTCGCGACAACAGATCCGGGTTCGTTCTGTTGCGGATTGCTGGTCGTCAGGTAATCGACGAAATTGGTGTCAACGCGCTTGAAGCCGGCCGACTGGCTGTTCGCGACGTTATTGCTGATATTGCCGAATGCCGCGGACTGGGCGCCGAGACCGCTGATCGCGGTATTAAGGGCACCGAACAGGGACATGATGAAACGCTCCGAAGAAATGCTGTCGCATGGCCTGCATCAGCAGGAAGCATGCCAGCCTTGGGCCACGGTGACAGCGGGCTTTTCCCACGCCCTCGCCCGGCACGGATTGCAGAAGCGGCAGAAACGACCCGGCAGTTTTTGCCGCCCACCACACTGATATCCCGTTTCGGACGTGATTTCGATTGGCCCGGGGATTGCACAGCCAATCCGGACCTATTGCGCCGAGCGGGAGACGCGGGCTTTGACATTGTCGGCTGCCATCGCAACATCACAGACTGCGGCCACAGCTACGCCGGTGCCAGCCGGGGCGCGGCCACCGGCTGGGATGTTCGCGCAGGTGCTCGCCGCGCAAGGCGGCCAGAATACCGTATCACATCCGTCCTCGCCGGCGAGACCCGGCGGCGGACCAGCATCCGACCCATCGATCAAGCCAGCAACCCTGCCGACACGGGACCAATCCGTCACCGTCGGCGGCAAGGCCGCGGGCGCCGCCGCGGCTGAACCTGTCAGCGCGGCCCGCTCGGCGGCCTTGGTTGATACCCCTGTGCCGTCAGCCGGAGGCGCCGCTGCGCTATCGACGTCCGTGCCACCGGCCGTCACGCCTGCGTACCCCGGACCGGCTGACAGCGGGCCGCCCGTTGCCGTGGCGAAGGCCGTGCCCGTCGCCAAATCGACGCATCCGGCGAAACCGCTCCACACGTCCGGCGCACCGGTGGTGGGCGGACCGGCCGCGCCCGTGGGCACGCCAGCCGATGCCTCATCGGGAACTTCTCCGGCACCGGGCATCTCTCCCGCATCGGGCGCGACCGATCCAACCGCGCAGGCCCAGCAATCGCCGCTTACGGACCAGCAGGCAGCGGCCCCGCCAAACCTGCCTTTGGTGCTCCCGCAACCGGCACAGCAACCCGTTCCGGCCGAACCGCTACCGCCGGCCATCGTTCGGCACAGGGCGACAGCGGTCACATCGCGGCCGGCGCGGAAGGCGGACATACCCGCAACGCCTGCCTCAACGGTGCCAGCAGCCCCCGCCACGACAGTACCGCCGGGTTTTGGGCTGGTCCCGACAATGCCGGCGGCGCCCATTGCCGGACAGCCTTTCAACCCCGGCGGCGACGGGGTCCCGACCGCCCCCGCCACGCGCAAAGCGACGGCGGCGATCGCGACAGCATCCGACCCGATGCCTGGCATGTCGCCGTTGCCGGTATCGCCGGCCGCGATGGCTGGGGCATCCGGTCCGGTCACACCGCCAACCCAAGAGGCCGCATCGCCTGCGGCCAGCACGCCCGCACCTGCACTCCCCACGTCACCGCCTGTGCCTTCGCAAGGTCGTTCGCCGGCGGCGATCGCGCGCGCCGCATCGCAGCCACTGCCCGGCAAGACCGTGGCAACGCCGGCCGACGGTGCGCCGCTGCCGCCAATCACAGCGGCACCGCTGACCGGCCTCGGCGTACCCGGCAATTCTGCCACGGCCACCGGCGATGCCGCGCCACAGAACGGATCCGTGACTCTCCTCAACCAGGTTGCCGGACTCGCGCCGTTGACCGGCGCATTGCCCAGCCAGCCAACCGAAGCGGCGAAGCCGTCCGGCGGCGCCATGGCACCAGCCTCACCGCCGGACCAGGTCGCCATGGCGGTCGTCAGCGTGGCGACGTCGGCCGCCAACAACCCGCAGGTCACACTGCACCTGCATCCGGCCGATCTTGGGTTGGTTCAGATCAGGATCGAGCGGTCCGGACCGGGTCTGGCACGGATCGAGGTCATTGCGGAAAAGCCCGACACGCTGGCGATGCTGCAAAGCAGCCAGGCGCAGTTGCATCAAAGCCTGGACCTTGCCGGCATGCCGGCCGCCGGACGGACGCTGACGTTCCACATCGCGGCGCCCGCCCCGGAATCCCAGGCCGCGAGCACCACCGCAGCCCCGAATACCCCGCTGGGCACCGGCTTCTCCGGCTCCGGCCAGCCGAACGGACAGGCCGGCAGCGGCAACCGCAGCCCCTACCAGAGCCAGCCGGACGGCATGCAGGGCGGTGTCCCGCTGGCCCGCGGCGACGCCGTGCCGGCGGGTGCCGCCGCAGCGAGATCCTATCGCATAGGACTGGATATTACCGCCTGACACTGGATTGGAGATGACATGAGCGGCAGCGTCACGCCCACTTCGGGCACAACAGCATCGGGTGGCACCAGCGCCATCTCACAGGTCGGCACGTCGGCTCTTGGCAGCCTGTCGGACAATTTCTCCACGTTTCTCAATCTGCTTATGACGCAGTTGAAAAACCAGGACCCAACCTCACCGCTGGATGCCAACCAGTTTACCAGCGAACTGGTGCAATTCTCCTCGGTGGAACAGCAGATCAACACGAACACTGATCTGGCCCAGCTGATCCAGTTGACGCAGGCGAGCCAGGTGGAGCAGTCGTCCAGCATGCTGGGCAAGCCGGTGACCATCAACAGCTCCCAGCTCTCGCTGCAGAACGGCCAGGCCAAAGTGAACTTCAGCACATCGGCCAGCGAGCCCGTCACCATCGCGGTCTATAACGCATCCGGTGTCCAGGTACAAAGCGCCACCGTGACCAGCAGCGTCGGACCGAACACCTGGACCTGGAATGGGCAGTCGGCCAGCGGTGCGACGCTGCCGGATGGCGCCTATACCGTCACCGCGACAACCGCCTCATCCACCGGCACCACAACCCAGGTGCCCTTCACCATCACCGGCACCGCGACGGCGGTGACGAACAACGCCGGCACCGTGGACCTGTCGATGGGATCACTGTCCGTACCGTTCAGCAACGTCCAGTCGGTCGGGAACTAGCGCCGCTACCGTTAACCGTCCGTTAAGCACTGTCGCCTATACGCGGAGATGGAGCCCGGGCGCGGCGGATACCGTACCCCAAGGCTCCGGCCGCAGCACCCGACCGGCGCTACGCCATCGGCACGGTCACTGAAAGGCTGAAGGGTACGGGCGTCGGGGATCATGGCGAAGCTATTGGCAAACCTACGAAATGAACCGATGTCCGGCCTCAGGAAAGCCTCCATCCTGATGCTTGCGATGGGCGAGGAAACCGCCAGCAAATTCTTCGGCATGATGCATGACGAGGAAATCAAGCAACTGTCGGCCGCCATGGCGCAACTCGGCGCCGTCCAGGCGGATGCCGTCGAACAGCTATGCGCCGAATTCGTTGAGACGTTCGAGTCCTCTCCCGGCCTTATGGGCAGCTTCGAAAGCACCGAAAACCTCCTCAGCAAGGTACTGTCCCGCGACCGCGTCAACCAGATCATGGAGGAGATCCGCGGCCCGGCTGGCCGCACCATGTGGGACAAGCTGGGGAATGTCAGCGAAGAAATCCTGGCCAGCTACCTGAAGAACGAATACCCGCAAACCGTCGCCGTCGTGTTATCGATGCTGAAACCAGACCATTCCGCACGCGTGCTGACGCTGATGTCGGACTCGTTCGCCATCGAGGTTATCCTGCGTATGCTGCGGATGGAATCGGTGCAGAAAGACGTGCTCGATCGCGTCGAACGCATCCTGCGGGTCGAATTCATGTCGAACCTCGCGCGTGCATCCCGCCACGACTCGCACCGCATGCTGGCCAACATCTTCAACAACTTCGACCGTCGTACCGAGGTGCGGTTTATGACCGGGCTGGAGGAAAAGAACCGCGAGTCGGCGGAAAAGATCAAAGCGCAGATGTTCACCTTCGCGGACCTGTTGCGCCTGTCGCCCCAAGGCATCCAGGTCCTGCTGCGCAACGTGGACAAGGAACAACTGCCCATCGCCCTGAAGGGCGCAACGCCCGAAATACGCAACCTGTTCCTGCAAAGCCTCTCCGAACGCGCTTCCCGCATGCTCAGCGACGAGATCGCCTCGCTCGGTCCGGTCAAGTTGCGCGATGTGGAGGCCGCACAGGCCATCATCGCCAACGTGGCGAAGGAACTCGCGGCAACCGGTGAAATCGAACTGAACTCCGATAGCGATGATCGGGTCGTCGAATGAACTTCATGGCGAATACCTGGCATCTGGAAGATTTCAACCAGGACGGTGATCCGGCCGACTCCGCACCGGCAAGCACGACGGAGCCAGACCTGGAACCCGCCGAACCGATCCTGGAGAATGCCTGGACAGACGGCTATATGCACGCCGCCCGGCACTTGGCCGTGGCATCCGATCATCATTGCCCAAACCCAGACATGCTCACCGCGCTCGGCCAGATGGAAGACCGGCTGAGCCAGTCGGTTGAGACCGCATCGCTGCTGGTCGCACGCCTGCTGCTTGACGCCACCACCGCCTTGGGGCGGGAGCACTGGTCCGCCGGGGTGGAGGAGCGCATCCAGCGGATGACCGACCTGGTCAAGCCGGCGCTGCTATCCACGGTGCCGCAGATATCGGTACGGTCCCAGGACGGCAAACCGCTCCTGGTCGCCACCGCGCCCGGAACCCATGCGGTAGCCGATGAAACGATCCAGCTGGTCGACTCGATCACGCTGTCGTGGCGACTGGGCAAGGCGGAAGCAAGCTGGACCGAAACGCTGCGCGAAATGGTGTCCGCCCTCGCGCCGCTGCTCCTCGATGCGATCGATGCCGAACCGGAACCCCTCACCGCGGATAGGAACTGACATGAGCCAGGAACCGCCCGAAACACTGGACCGGGGCTCGGTGACCGACCTCGAAGCAGTTTATGACATCAACGTAACCGTCAGCGCGGTCGTCGGCAAGGCGACCATGCAGGTCTCGCAATTGCTGAAACTGGGCCGCGGCGCCGTCGTGGAACTCGACCGGCGGCTGGGGGAGGCGATCGACATCTACGTCAACAACCGGCTGATCGCCCGTGGTGAGGTGGTGATGGTCGATGATACCCGGCTGGGCGTCACCATGACCGAAATCGTCAAGTCCAGCCAATAGGCGTCCGCCCGCAATAAACAACGGTCCCGCGAAGCAATGGTCTCCTTTCTTCAATCCGCCGATCGCGCGCGGGACATCCCCGTCGCCTACGACAGTTACGGTTCCGCCCATGCGTCGGCACGCGGCGGCACCAGACCGGTCAAGGACCTGGTGTTCCGCGACCGCGCCATGGCGACCGTGATCGAGCGTGCCGAACGGGCCGCCCGCTCGGATGCCTCGGTACTGATCTCCGGGGCGTCCGGCACCGGCAAGGAAGTCCTGGCCCGCCACATCCACGCCCAATCCAGCCGGTCGGCGCGTCCGTTCGTCGCTGTGAATTGCGCCGCGATCCCCGAGGCGCTGCTTGAATCGGAATTGTTCGGCCATGAAAAAGGCGCGTTCTCCGGCGCGATCGGCCGCCGCATCGGCAAGTTCGAAGCCGCGAACGCAGGCTCGCTCCTGCTGGACGAAATCACCGAGATCGACCTGAACCTGCAGGCGAAATTGCTGCGCGCGATTCAGGAACGTGAGATCGACCGCATCGGCGGATCGCAACCCGTGCGGGTGAATGTCCGCATCCTGGCCACCACCAACCGCGACATCCTGCGGGAGGTGCAGAACTCGACCTTCCGCGAAGACCTGTTCTATCGCCTGAATGTCCTGGCCATCCTCATCCCCGACCTGAAGGACCGACCGGAGGACATACTGCCGCTCGCCGAAAACTTCCTCGCCCGGCATCGTTCTTCCGACGGACCAAGAACGCTTGCACCCGATGCCGTCGCCCTGCTGCGCGCCTATCACTGGCCGGGCAACGTGCGGGAGCTGGAAAACGTCATTCACCGCGCCAGCGTGCTGACGGACGGGTCGGTGATCGCCGCCGCCGCGCTGGAAATTTCCGTTGGCAATACTTGTTGCTTATCCGGACCGGCACCGGCTGCCATGCCTCCCACTAAACTAAAGACGCTGGAGCGCGATGCGATCATGTCCATGTTGCAGCGCAACGGGGGCAACCGCACCAAGACCGCCGCGGCCCTGGGCATCTCGATACGTACACTCCGAAACAAGTTGCATCGCTACGACTTAGAAATCGCCTGACGGTCCGGAACGGACACGGCACGTGCCAAACCTGGCAAAATACGCCCAGTTCTTCGACAGCGGCACCACCCTCGCCCTGGTCGTGCTCGTGCTGCTGGCGGTACTGATCTTCCCCGTGCCAACAATCATGCTGGATCTTGGCATCTCGTTCTCACTGACGATCTCCGTCATCCTGTTCGTTACGTCGTTGACAATCCGCGGCGCGCTTGACCTGGACACCTTGCCGTCACTGCTGCTGCTGACGACGATATTCCGCCTGCTGCTGAACGTCGCCACGTCGCGGCAGATCCTGTCCAACACCGGCGCCGGGGAATATGCCGCCGGCCGCGTCGTGGCGGCCTTCGGTCGTCTGCTGATGAACGGTGACATCGTCGTCGGGCTGATCGTCTTCGGCGTGCTGGTCACGGTCAACCTGAGCGTGATTTCCAAAGGCCTTGGCCGCATCGCGGAAGTTTCAGCGCGCTTCCACCTGGACTCGCTGCCCGGCAAGCAGATGGCGATCGATGCCGACCTGTCCTCCGGCCAGATCGATGAAGCCGTTGCGAAGCAGCGCCGCGGCGATCTGGAAAAACGAGGCGGATTTTACAGCGCGATGGATGGCGCCAGCAAATTCGTCAAGGGCGATGCCGTCGCCGCCCTGATCATGGCGTTCATCAACGTCCTGGGCGGAATCGTCATCGGCATGGTCAAGGGCAACATGACGATCCAGGACGCCGTCGCGACCTATACCACGCTGACCGTGGGCGACGGCCTGGTTTCGCAAATTCCCGCCATTCTGGTCTCTCTGGCCGCCGGCATCGTCGTCTCCAAGGGCGCGACCGGAGAGCGGCTGCAGGACGACCTGTTCCGGCAGATGCAAACCAACAGCCCGGCGCTGATGATCGCCTCCGCCGTTGCCACGGTGGCCGCCTTTGTCGCGAACATGCCGACAATCCCGTTGCTGACCATGTTTGTCTGCACCGGCGCCCTGGCATGGGGACGCTTGCGCCCGGCAAAGGCGCCGGCGGCGCAAACCACGGAGCCGCAAGCCACTCGGCCTGCCGTCGAAGCGGCGCCGGCGATCGACCAGGTGCGGATCGAACTTGGCTTCGGCCTGTTGGAACTGGCCGCCGGCACCGGCAAGCCGTTGACCGAGCAGATCCGGAAATTGCGCGAAAATCTGGCGGTGGAACTCGGCTTCCTGCTGCCCTCGGTGCGTATCCAGGACAACATGAACCTGGCGCCGAACCAGTACGCCTTCATGGTCAAGGACGTTCGCGCCGGGGCCGGGGCGCTGGAGCCCGCGCTGCTGCTGGCGATCAGCCCGGGCGACGACGCCGCGACAATTCCGGGGGAGCCGACAACCGAACCCACCTTCGGCCTGCCCGCCCGGTGGATCGCGCCCGCGGTCGCCGACCTGGCACGGGCCGCCAACTGGACCGTGGTCGATCCAGGCACCGTGATGATCACCCATCTGGCCGAGGTCATGAAAGAAAACATGGCGGAGCTGCTGACCTACAGCGAAACGCAACGTCTGATCGGTGAAAATCCGCAGCAGCAGAAACTCGTGAACGACCTGATCCCGGCGATGATCACGATGGGCCACCTGCAGCGCGTGCTGCAATCCCTGCTCGCGGAGCGGGTGTCGATCCGCGACCTGCCGACGATCCTTGAAGCGGTGCATGAAGCCTGCAGTGGAGCCGCCAAGTCCATTGCCCACATTGTCGCCAACGTCCGCATCCGCCTGTCCCGGCAGATCTGCGAAAGCCTGGCCGGCGCCGATGGCTACATCCCCATCATCACCATCTCCCCGACCTGGGAGGATACGCTGTCCGAGGCACTGACCGGCCCGCCGGATGACCGGCAGCTTGCCCTCGGGTCCGAAAAGCTGCGCGATCTGATCAGCGGCATCCGCAGCGCGACGGAAGCCGCGATCCGCGGCGGCATTCAGCCCGTCCTGGTATCCGGGCAGCACGTGCGGGCGCATCTGCACGGCATCGCCGACCGGGCGCGGATCAACATCCCGGTGCTGGCGCACGCTGAGATCCACCGCCGCGCCAAGGTCAAAATGGTAGGAACCATCTGAGCCATGTCACGTGCCCGCCTTCTGCTCGCCGACCGGGTCAAAAGCCCGCGGGACAGCTTCCTGGTCCCGCTGCTGCCGGCGCTTCAGGCACAATTCGAAACCCGCTTCATCAGCACCGCCCCCGGTGACGAATTGGCGCAGGCGATCGGCTGGGCAGACATCATCTGGCTGGAATGGTGCTGGGACCACGCCGTCTGGGCCACACGCAACGGTGTGCTGGCCGGCAAACCCTGCATCGTGCGCCTTCACTCGATCGAGGCGCTGCAAACCCATTACCCCGCCCAGGTGGACTGGCAGCGCGTCAGTCGCCTGGTGACCGTGGCGCCCGACATCGCCGCCGTCGTGCGCACCGGCTTTCCCGCCATCGCGGCCACAGTACCAATCGACATCATCCCGAACGGCATCGACATGCAGCGCTTCAGCCAAGGCCGGCCGGAGCGCCGACGCGTCGCCTGGGTCGGCCATCTGGAACCGAAAAAGAACCCGATGCTGCTGATGCAGATCGCGCATCGCCTGCGCCAGTGCGACCCGCGCTACACGGTCCATGTCGCCGGCAGCTTCACCGACCTGCGTACCGCCCGCTACATGAGGCAGATGCAGGCCGCGCTGAACTTGGCCGGCACGGTGCATTTCGATGGGCAGGTGGCCGACATGCCGGCGTGGTACGCCGACAAGGGCGTCCTGCTATCGACCTCAATGTATGAAAGCTTTGGCCTGAATATCGGCGAGGCGATGGCAACCGGCGCCTTCCCGGTGATCCATGGCTTCCCCGGCGCCGACCGGCTCTGGCCTGAGGATTGTCTGTTCGCCGCGACCGAGGATGCGGTTGCGCTGATCCTGGCCGCGCGCCCCAACCTCTATCGGGACTGGGTAGCTGACCGTTACGGGCTTGAAATCCAGATCAGGCGCGTTCTGTCGTTGCTGCAGGACGTCATCGGGGAGGCGCAGGTTCCGCACTGAACGCGTCCAGGCACAGCGCCGGTGCCTCGGGCCACGACCGGTGGCTGAATCCGCGCAGCACCTGGGCATATCCTTCCCGCGTCAGCCGGTAACCCCGCGCCACCACCGCATCGATCCTGGCGCGCAGCACGTCCTGCCGAACCGCCGGCAGCGGCGGGTCATCCGGCAAAGCCTGCCGCAGCGCGTCGTACCCCGCATGCTGGCAGGACAGAAGCAATGCACCCTGAGCCAGAAATCGCCACTCGTGCTCCGGCAGGTCCGGCATCGGCAGGGCGTCAAGGATATACAGGCTGAGGTGCGTCGCCGCCTTCTGCCGCACCAGCCAATCGAACGGGAACGAATTGAACACCGCGCACAGCGCCAGCGCATCGGCGATCGAACGCGCCCAGGGCGCCTTCTCCACCGTCGCGGTATGCCCAAACACGGTGCCGGGCGGCGCGATGCAGGCGATCATCGTCCGCTCATCCGTCGCCCGGGCAATGTCGCGGAACACCAGCCGGTAATGCAGCGCTGCCTCGGCAATCGCCGGCCGGATCGCGGCTGTCGCCACACTGTAGCGCGGCGCCACGTCCCAGCGATCCGTATATTGGTGGAACGTCTTCCCCTCATGCAGCACGAGGTCGGCAGCCCCGGCGGGCTGAAAACACCCGGCGTCACCGGTCATGTGCAAATCCCGGCCCAGCCTGATCCGCCGAGAGCCACACCACGCGCGCAGCCGGTCGGCGCGCTGAAACATGACACGGGCGACGGCCAGCTCATCCGGGCCACGCAGCTCCAGCGGTGTCAGGTTCGGCCCGCCCGAGGCAGTCAGGAACGGCAGGTCATACACCATGAAACGATCGGCATCCTCGATCCGGTCCAGGTAGAAGCCGGCGCGGAACGCGTGAGTCGGCCCGGGCCGGTGCGCCACCAGGACATTGAACTTGAAGCGGCTGTCGATGTCGAAAATCCGCCGTCGGTTCTCGAACGACAGGCACCAGGCGATCCGGGTCTCCTGTAGATACAACCGCCTTATGCCGGTGGTGCCTTCATTGGCATGGAAGGCCGACGGCACCAGCAACCCGATCGCGCCATCCGCGCCCGCCAGCCGCACCGCGCGTTCGGCGAACAGCCGGAACAGGTCCAGGTTACCCGCTGTCGTGTCGCCGCCAACCCCGATCCGCTGATGCTGGTACAGCTGACCGGCGATCCGCTTCAACCGGTCAAACCCGGCACGATAGCGTTCGAACGCCGCTGCCACCGCCGGACGGGACAGCACCGCACGCTGGACCGCCGCCCGTTCGCTGGCCGGCGCATCCAGCACGCCCGGATCAACGCCGGAGACGAAATCGAGCGTGTTCGGCAGCACCACATCCCACGGCGGGTTGCCCAGCACGGCGGCGAACCCGCCCCGGGCTTCCGGAAACACCAGATCCCAGGCAACGGCATCCGCACCGGCGTCCAGCAGCACCTGCTGGCGCGGCGTCAGCCTGTCCGGCCAGCCACCCGCATCGGCCACATGCGCTGCCAGCGCCAGCCAGACATCGTCGGCATCCCGCTCGCCACCCATCGCCCCCCCCGCCCAGGCCCGGGCAAGCTGCCGCAGCGGATGCAACGCGGCGTCCAGCCGTTGCTTCAGGCCCTGCTTCCGCTCCAGGTCCAGCACATCCCGCCCGATCGACGCGTCCAGGGCGCGGACCAGATGCTGTGCCCGTGCCAGCGCCGCCTGCAGCCGCTCCGCAACCCCGGCTGCAAGCAGCGGATCGAGCCCGCCACCCGTCACCGGCAAGGTCGTCAGGTTCTCGAAGAACGGCCCCGTCAGGGCGTCGCCCTGCACCAGCCGGTGGTCGAGAAACGTCAGCGGCAACCCCTCGGCATAGGACTCCAGCCACAGCGAAAGCTTTGCCAGTTCCACCGCCAGCGCGTTGCGATCACAGCCATACAGGCAATGCACGGCCACCAGTCGTCGGCAGATCGCTCGCGCCTGCGCTTCAGCCCAGCCGCGGCTGGGCAGATAGGCGGCCAGACTGTTGTCGGGATCGGGCAGGGCGGCGATACGGTTGTGCAGCCCGCGTTCATCCGCGATCCGGCAGGCGGTCAGCAGCGCATCGGCCAGAAAGCGGCAGGCCTCGACCAGGAAATGCCCACTGCCCATGCCGGGATCGACGACCTTCACCGCCAGCAGCCGTACCGGATGCGGATCATCCGGCGGTGATGCCGCTGCCACCGCTGGCCCCAAGGTTTCCCTTACGATGAAGCGGACAAACTCCCGCGGCGTGTAGAAGGACCCGCTGGCTTTCCGCCCCAGCCCCGCACGCAGGAAGAAATGGCCCTCCGGAACGTCCGCTGGGGCACCGGCAGCCGGCACCATCGCCTCCACCTTGCCGCGCCGCATCCGCCGGAGCGGTTCGTCCGCGATCCCTGGTTCCTGTTCCAGCAACGACTCGTAGATGCCGCCAAGCTCCTCCACGCCCAGGCTGCCGTAATGCACCCGCGCCCGCGCGCCGCCCGGCGTGGTGGTCCAGATCAGCCGGTCCATCAGGATAGCAACGGCGCGCTCACCCCACACCAGGCGGTCCAGTGCGGGAGTCGACGCCGCCCCGAACAGCGCGCCGCCAAGCGGCACGATCCGCAGTTCCGCACAGGCGACCCCACCGCGGAAGATCGCGAACAGCAGCCGCAGTCCGCCTTCAAGCATCCGCCCGGTGGCATGTCCCTGGTCCAGATGCCGCCGCACCAGTGGCCCCAGCGCGCGGTTCGGCGACAGCGCACCGGACCACAGCGCCGCCGAGGCGAAACTGAACCCTGCGCCCGGTTCGGCCGGGCTCTCCAGCTTCAGGATGAACAGCAAGCGATACACCAGCACCAACGCTTCCCGCCACAGCGTCTCCGCTTCCAGTCCGCCGCGCTCCGGCAGTGCATTGATGAAGCCGGTGATCGCCTCCTTCGCCTGACGACGCAGATCCTTTGTCACCCGCGCCTGATGCAGCCGAGCGGCATCCAGGAGGGTTGGGAGGTTCGGTAACACCTCGGCCCCGGTGAGATTCATCAGAATCCGGAACGAGTCCGGCGGAAGCGGGCGGCTGCGCCAGTCGCCGATATCGATTGAAACATGGCTGTCGGCGCGCACCGGGTCGCACAGCACCACGCGCAGAACCGCGCCGTTGGTCAGCAGCCCCACTCGCTCCCCGCTGGCCAGCAGCACGCGCTGTGCCACCCGCATTGGGCTACTTCGGCTGGTACGGGGCGTGCGTGCCCCGGCGTCCAGGTCGGTTTCCTCACCGAATGACCACACACGCAGGCTTCCCCCGTCGCGGGCCTGCGCCAGCCAGCCGGCATCCTCGGCGCCTTCGCGGGTCATCATCGGCGCTTGCCGGACCGGGCGGGCATAGCCGAGCGCGGTGGTGATACGCGTTGTGATGAATGTATGGACGCGATGCTCTCCGCCGCTGCGCAGTCCGACGCGCAGGTTGTCCCAGGTGGCCTCGAGTCCGGCGGATGCGGTCAGCTCCAGCCCGGTGCGCAGAAACGGCTCGGGCAGTGCCGGCCCGCTGAAGGCGCAGTCCGCAAGGTCCAGGGTCACGGCACCAACATCAGCAGGCCGCAGGGGCGGACGGTCACGGGCGGCATGTGCGGTGCCGGGGCGGCGCGGACCTGCGCCAGGACGGCGGCCGCGTCATGGCGTTTGTCCGCGGCAACGGCCGGGTCGGTGGCGAAGGCGGCCAGCCGATCCTCCGGCACGCGGCAGAACCGCCAGTCATCGCCGGCGGGTGCGGGGGCAAACAGGTCGTACGTCACCGGCTCGACGGGGCCGCACAGCGCGTCGGCCCACTGAGCCAGCCAGGCACGCGCCGTCGCGGCATGCTGGTCCAGCCGTTGCCGGTATGCCGCCAGCAATGGCGCCGCCATCTGCTCCGCCACCGCCGTTGTATCGGCGCGGGCCAGGGCAGAGGGTGCCCAATCGGCAAAGCAGCGCTGCCAGAGCCCTTCCGGCGGCACGGCGCACTGGGCGAAGCGCAGCACGTCCAGCGTGTGTTCCGCGCGTCCATCCGGAAACAGGAGCATCCCGAACAGCCGCCGCAGGATCGCGCCAGCTTCCACCACGAACGTCGCCAGCAAGGCCAGCCGTTCGGATCGCGCGGCACTGACAGCCCCGGTGCGGACCGCGGCAATCGCCCGCCGCGTCAGCGGATGGGATCGGCCGGCATACAGCAGCGTGCGCCCGTTGTCGTCCCGCACCTGGTCGAGGTTCTCGGTCAGCCGCACAATGCCTGCCGCCGCCTCGTATCCCGGCAGTCCGAGCAGATCGTCCTGCCAGGCGTCCGGCACGCGGTAGCCGTCCGCCGCCGGCGTCAGCACCGATGCGATAAACGCGGTCAGTTCGAACCCCGGCGCGCAGTTCTCGGCTGGTTCGGCGCTCTCGCCGCCCGACAGCCAGCCGTGGCGCACCGCCATCTTGTCAAAGCTCTGGAACGCCCGGTCGATTTCACGCAGCAGATCGCGGTACGACTCGCTCTCGGTGTCCTCTCCCGCCAGATCGAGCGAATGGATCAGCCGCGGCGCGCCGCTGAACAGGTCGCCGTCGAACAGAGGCTCCCGCAGGCTGCCCGGGTCTGCATTCATCGCCAGCGTATTGGGCATGAACGCCAGGCAGGCCCGCGCCTTTTCATACTTTGCGATCAGCCGTAGCAGCAGCCGCTCCTCAAAGGTGCCGGCCAAATAGAGGTAGCGGATCTGCGGGTCTCGCTGTTGCCCGTAACGGTCGATCCGGCCATTGCGCTGTTCCAGCCGGTTCGGGTTGTAGGGCAGGTCCAGATGGATCAGGTGGCAGCACCGCGCATGCAGGTTCAGCCCCTCGGCCAGCGAGTCGGTGCTGATCAGCACGATCCCGTCTTCCTCGGCGCAGCGCTCTGCCGCACGGGTTCGGTCCGCTTCGGTGTCGGCCCCGCCGATCGTCAGAACGCTGCCGTCGATCCCGGCCAGGGCGGCGACAGCGGCGCGCTGGCTGTCGGCGTATTCCGTATAGACAAGTATATTGGCGTGCGGCTGCTCCAGGCGGATCAGCCGGATTTCCAGCACCAGTGCGGCGAGCTTGGGATCGGCGCCGGCCGCAAGCTCGCCCAGCCTGATCAGGCTGCGCAGGTCCGTCAGGGTATTGGCGCCGGCCAGGCTGGCGGCCATTTCCTCGGCTTCCAGCACTGCAATATCGTCCTCCGACGCCGGGTCCAGCACGCCGAACCGGACCACCCGGCGCCGATATGCAAGAAGCGCGCGCCGCCGCTCCCGCCGTCCGGCCGGCGTCTCGGCCTCGGCATAGCGTTCGGCGACCACGCGCAGCGTCGCCACGCAGGCCGCAACCGTGGACATCGATCGTTTCAGCAGGCTGACAAACGCCAGCGCGTCCGCCAGCTCCGCCTTGCTGCCGGACCGCCGCAGCCGCGGTGCCACCAGGGCCGACAGCGCGCGGTGGAATGCCCGCACCGGTTCGGCATTCGACACATCCACCTTGACCGGCAGCACCACCCGTTCCCGGAACACCGGCGCACCCGTCCGGGCGTCGTGGATATGCGCCTTCAGCCGCCGCACCACGTGCCGTCGGTAGGCGGTGCCGATCAGTCGCCCGCTTCCATCGACCAGGCTGGGATCGAGCAGCGCCATCAGCGAGGCGAAATGCGCATCATGCCCGTCATGCGGCGTTGCCGTCAGCAGCAGCAGCCCGTCGGACTTAGCGGCCAGCACCTCGGCGAGCGTCCGCCGCTGGCTGGGCATGGCATCGGCGATGCAATGATGCGCCTCATCAATGATCACCAGGTCCCACGCCACACGTTCCAGCTCACGCAGCACATGGTCCTGCTTGGCGAAATCCAACGATGTCAGGCACAGCGCCGTCGCGCCGAACGGATTGCCGCCGGGTTCCAGCCCGCGCCGTTGTGCCCGCAGCGCGCCGGCATCGGCCATGGCGGTGAAGCGCAGCCCGAAGCGCAGCCGCATTTCCTGTTCCCATTGGCGCAGCAAGGGCCCCGGCGGTGTCACCACCAGGACGCGGTGCGCGCGCCGCCGCACAATCAGTTCGGCGGCGATCAACCCCGCCTGGATTGTCTTCCCCAGCCCGACGCCATCGGCCAGCAGCAGCCTGGGGCGCACCATGTCGAGTGCGCGCAACAACGGCACTTTCTGCCACGACTCGATCGCCAGCCGCCCGGCGGGTGTGGGCGCGCCAGGAATTTGCTCCAGCATCCGGGCAATGTGATAGCGCCGCCAATCGGCCAGCGAGGCCGCGTCCAGCGGGTCCGGACCGGCCCGCAGCGGCGCCAATGGTTCCAACGGGTACAATATATCCCACTCCAGCCCGGCCAGGTCGCCGTCCAGGCAACACAGGCGCACGCGCTGTTGCCCGCCCGCGGCGTCCGCCGCCGCCGGGTCGACCTCGGTTACGTCCCACGCCAGTCCGCGTGCGGCGACCTTGATCCCGACCGAGACTTCCATGCACGCTCCACCTGGAAACGCGCGCACGAAACCACGTGAAAGTTGCCAAACCCTTAAAGCGGCGCGGGAGGAAACACATGGTCGCCATCAAGGACCGCTTCGCCGGGAAGGTCGCCGTCGTCACCGGCGCCGCCTCGGGCATCGGGCTCGCCATCACCCAGCGCCTGTTGCTCGAGGGCGCGTCGGTGGTCGGCACCGACCTGCACCCCATCGGCGTGACCGATACGAACTTTGTCGGCCTGACCGGCGACGTGACGCAGGAAGCCACCGCGCAGGACCTTGTTGCCGCCGCGGTGCAGCGGTTCGGCGGCGTGGATGCCGCCTTCAACGTCGCCGGCGGCTCCCGGCCCGGCTACATCGTCGATCTGGCGGAGTCGGACTGGGACTTTACGGTGGATCTCTGCCTCAAGGGCGTCTTCCTCGGCATGAAGCATCAGGGCCGGCAGATGATGCGCCAGGGGCGCGGCAGTATCGTCAACATCGCCTCCCTGAACGCGCATGTCCCGATGCATGCCGGGTCCGCCTACGTCGCCGCCAAGGCGGGCGTGGAAATGCTCAGCCAGAACGGTGCGCTGGAATTCGGCCCGTTCGGCATCCGGGTGAATGCGATCCTGCCCGGCCTGGTGCAGACGCCGCTGACCCGGCGGCATTTCGACAACCCCGATGCCCTGGCAGCGTTCCAGGCGCGCATTCCGATGGGCCGACCGGCGCAACCCGACGAAATCGCCGCCCCGGCGATATACCTGGCCAGCGATGATGCCAGCTATGTCAACGGCGCCAGCCTGCTGGTCGATGGCGCCTGGGGCGTCAGCGCTTATCCTGATATGCGGCCGTTCCGCGGCCCGATCGGCTGGAACGAAAGGACCCACGCATGATTGATGAACCCGTCCGCGTTCGTGTGCACACCCGCGGCAGCCACGGCAAGATCGCCACCGTCTCGATCAACAACCCGTCCCGCCTGAACAGCCTTGGCAGGGCGCAGTTGACGGCGTTCGAGGAGGCGGTGCGGACGCTGGGCGACGATCCGGACCTGCGCGTGCTGGTCGTCACCGGAGAGGGGGATCGCGCCTTCATGGGCGGCGCCAACCTGCATGAGTTGGGCGCGCTGGACCCGCCGCAGGCGCGCGACTTCCTGACCCTGATCCATCGGGCGTGCAAGGCGCTGCGGGATTTGCCGGTACCGGTGATCGCCCGAGTCAACGGCTTCTGCCTGGGCGCCGGGCTGGAACTGATGGCCGCCTGCGACATGCACCTCGCCAGCGACAATGCGACGTTCGGCATGCCGGAGGTGAAGATCGGCCTGCCATCGGTGGTGGAAGCGGCCTTGCTGCCACACCTGATCGGGTGGGGGCGGACCCGGCTGCTGCTGTACACGGGCGACAATATCGACGCGCGGACCGCGCTGGAATGGGGGCTGGTCGAAAAGGTGGTGCCATTGGCGGAGTTGGACAACGCGCTGGATGCCTGGATCGCATCGATCGTCGAATCCGGGCCCAAGGCCATTCGCCTGCAAAAGGAACTGATCCGGGAGTGGGAGGCGATGCCGGTGAATGACGGGATTGAGGCCGGTATCCGCTGCATCTACCGCGCCTATCAATCGGACGAACCAACCCGGATGGTGCGGGGCGCGATTGACAGGCTGCGGGCGCGGAAAGGCTGACCCGACCGCACGGCCCATGCCGGGTTTTGGCAAGAGGGCAGGCGCCGCGGGCGTGATCCGCGACGCCTGTTGACCTTATGCGGGCGGCCGAACCGGCTTATGGCCGCGGCCGACATCAACGCAGCGCGTGAATCGAAGCGACTGAAGCAGCAGGATACCGAAGGCCCGATCACTCGAAACGGTGCGGGCCGCCGGTGTCAGTGCTTCTTCCTTTTCTCGGTCACCGCGGCCATCTTCCTGCCCTTGGATGCCTCGGCCTTCCGGGTCACCGCGGCTTTCGTCGGCATCGGCGTGCAAACCTCGATCGAGGCCGGCACCAGGTTCTTGCCGGCGGCGAAGTCGGCCAGCTGCGCCGGCGTTTGCAGGGCCAGAACCTCATGGAAGATCTGTCCGTTACGGGGACAGAAGTCGCCGCCCAGATTGGACCCCTCATGCGACAGGGCGTTTGCCAGATCGGTCACAAATCGATCGTGCTCGGTTTGGCCGCTGCGGCCATACCGATGCTTGAAATAGGCGTCGATCGCCCGCTCATTGGCCTGGAGGTCAGGCTGATAGCGCCGGATGAACGCGTTGTACTGCGCGTCATCGTGGCAGCCCGTCGCCAGGACCATCAGTTCGCTTCGCAGCGCCTGAACCTCAAAGGCGGACTGTTCGGTGGCTGATTCACACCGGTGCTGCGCCAGAACCGGCTGGGCAGAGAGCAACGTAATGGCGGTCACGGCGCTGACGAATCGACGCATGCAGGTCTCCTTTTCCCGAAGCAGACGCTGGATAGCCTGTGCCGACGCGCCTCGCTATCGCGTTTTCGCGTGTGAGCGATTTGGCATGCATGGAGCGATTGTTACAACCAGCTAAACCTGTCTATGCTCGCGGCTGGCCATCGAACGGCAGCCAATGCCGAACTGGCGGCCAGGGAGATATGCCAGGGAGATAGATATGTCTGGTACTGCATCGGCGCCCCCCACCGGCCGCTGGCTCCAGCTATGGCTTGGTGTCCTGAGCATGGCCCTGATCGCCAATCTGCAATACGCCTGGACCCTGTTCGTTGAGCCGATGCATGTGGCGCACGCTTGGAGCCTGGGTGATATCCAATGGGCGTTCAGTATTTTCATCGCCACCGAAACTTGGCTGACGCCCGTCGCCGGCACGCTGGTTGATCGGCTGGGGCCGCGGCGCGGTCCGCCTCTGGCGATCGCGACCGGTGCCGTTCTTGTGGGCGCCGGCTGGCTGATCAATGCGGTCGCTGATTCCCTGACACTGTTATATATCGGCGCCGCCGTATCCGGTACCGGGGCTGGGGCAATCTATGCCACATGTGTCGGCAATGCGGTGAAGTGGTTCCCGGACCGGCGCGGACTTGCGGTCGGCCTGACCGCTGCCGGGTTCGGCGCAGGTGCGGCCCTGACCGTGATTCCTATCCGCATGACGATCACCAGTTTCGGCTATGAATCTGCCTTCCTGTGGTTCGGCGTGGGTCAGGCTGTGGTGCTCGTGGCGATCGCATCGCTGCTGCGCGGTCCGCCGCAGCCGGTCGCGGCACCGCCCGGTGCGGCGGCGCAGCTGGTGCAATCCACAGTCAGCGTATCCAGCGGGGTCATGGTACGATCGCCGATTTTCTGGATCCTGTACCTTATGTTTGTTGCCGTGTCGGCCAGCGGGCTGATGGCAACCGCACAGCTTGGCCCGATCGCCAAGGACTATGGCATCGCCAACAGCGCGATTTTCCTGGGTGCGAGCACCCTGAGCGTCGCTCTGGTGGTGGATAATGTGCTGAACGGCGCCGCCCGCCCGTTCTTCGGTGCCCTATCCGACCGGATCGGGCGGGAAAAGACCATGGCGCTGGCGTTCACACTGGGCGCACTCAGCTACTGGCTGCTGGCTGTCGCCGGGCAACGCCCCTGGGCCTTCGTCATCTGCGCAGGGCTGATCTTCTTCACGTGGGGGGAGATCTTCTCGCTGTTCCCCTCGACCTGCACCGACACCTTCGGGCCGAAATACGCCACCGCCAATGCCAGCCTGCTTTACACGGCAAAAGGCACCTCGGCCTTTCTGGTGCCGCTGGCCAACGTGCTGAAAACCGCCACGGGCGGATGGGAGGCCGTGTTCCTGGTCGCGGCGGTCACCAATGCCTGCGTGGTTCTGTTGGCCCTGTTCGTGCTGCGGCCGCTGCGCGCCAATCAGCTTCGACGCATGAAACTTGCCGCTGCCACCGCCAGTCACTGAAGCTTACCATCCACGCTGCTGACGCGGCCAAACTGATGTGCTAGGCGCGGCGCATGACACGGGGCGAGCGGTTTGCACTGGGCAGCATGGTCGCCGGCTGCCTGGTTTTCGGGTTGAAGGGCGCTGCCTGGTGGATGACCGGCAGCGCCGCGCTTTATTCTGACGCGCTGGAAAGCATCGTCAACATCGTGGCGAGCTTTCTGGCGCTGGGCGCGTTGCGCTTCGCTGCCCGCCCGGCCGATGCCAACCATCCCTATGGGCATGACAAGGCCGAATTTTTTGCCGCCGTTCTGGAAGGCGTGCTGATCGTCGTCGCGGCCCTGCTGATCTTCAACGAGGCATGGGATGCATGGCAGCACCGGGCGCGGATCACGACGCCGTTCCAGGGAATCGCCCTGAACGGGATTGCCACGGCGATCAACGCCGCCTGGTCCGTCGTGATGATGCGTGCCGGCAAGCGGCTGCGTTCGCCGGCCCTGGCCGCCGATGGTCGCCACCTGATGGCCGACGTGGTGACGTCGGTCGGCATCGCCCTGGGCGTGAGCCTTGCCGTGGTCACCGGACAGCCGGTTCTGGACCCGTTGCTGGCGGCGGCGACCGGCGTTTACGTGCTCTGGTCGGGGATGCGCATGATATCGTCCTCGGTCAGTGGGCTGATGGACACGGCGCCGGAACCCGCGGTGGTGCAGCGCATCCGGGACCTGGTGGCCAACAGTGCCTCCGGAGCCATCGAGGCGCACGACCTGCGCACACGTCATGCCGGGCGACTGACGTTCCTGGAGTTTCATCTTGTCGTGCCGGGCAGCATGACCGTCTCCGCCGCACACGAAATCTGCGATCGCATCGAGGACACGCTGCGGGCCGAAATGGGCCACCTGATGATCACGATCCATGTGGAACCGGAGGAAAAGGCGAAGCAGCACGGCGTACTGGTCATTTGAGGTTCGACGCGGGATGAGGCCGACCTTGACTCGGCCCCGGACGCTGCTTAGAACGCCGGACTTCGGCTGAGCCACCGCGGGGCATACAACCCAAGGTGGTTTTTGGCAATTACACGTTGCAGACAAGAGACGCATGGCCAACACCGCATCGGCGCGCAAGCGCATTCGACAGACCATTACCCGCACCGCGCGAAACCAGGCGCGTAAGTCTCGCATGCGCACCTTCGTCAAGAAGGTGGAGGCGGCGATCGCCAGCGGCGACAAGGCCGCTGCGTCGACCGCCCTGCAGGAGGCGCAGCCTGAAATGCAGCGCGCCTCCGGAAAGGGTATTGTCCATACCAACACGGTGGCACGCAAGCTGTCCCGCCTGTCCGCACGCATCAAGGCGCTCCCGATTGCGTGATCGGAATTGCCGGTTCGGCACATTGACCGGACCGGCCCCTGCGAGCATCATCACTCGCTGACGGCAAATCGTTTCTGTCTACGTCACCATTACGATGGCCTTTTGTACCCTTGTGCTTGTACGGGTAGTTAGCGCGCGTCTTAATAGCGCCACTTTCAGGTAACGAATTTGCCGTTATTTAGCTTGACCAAGGAGGCTGTTATTTTGATTGCCTACTGTCAAGGTTGTGACATAGTTTAACCCGTCAGTTAGGAAACGATGCTTTCAAAGCCCAAGTTAAGGGAAAGGGAAAGTGCGTTCCAGGCCGACCAAAGCGGGGAAGATGGGCGAGTTCGAACGTGGCGAACGGGGCCTTTAAAAGGTGTCACGGGCGGACATCGCAGGGGAGTTTTTGATGACCACGACTGAACCTGTGACCATGGAATTGGCAGAGATTGCTGTTCAATGGACGCGGATCCTGGCGCGAATGCAGATGGAAGTCGGGGATGTCGAGTATCGAACCTGGCTGCGGCAAATCGACCTCGTCGGATTGGACGGCGATGAGGTAACGGTTTCCCTGCCTACACGATTTCTGCGCGACTGGGTTTCCACACGCTATGGCGATCGGCTGCGGGCACTTTGGCAGACCGAAAATCCTGGCGTACGACGGGTGGATATCCGGGTCGGCCACGGCGCGCCGCAGGCGGTCGCGCCCCAACCGGCTGTAACGGCCCCTGCCGCTCCGCCCGTTCGCGAACCCATCGCCGAAGCACCACACCCGGCGGCGCGGCGCGTCGAACCAGTTGCATTCGCACCAGCCCCCACACAAGCCGCTGCACCGGCATGGCAGGAGGAAAAGGTCGAACCGCGATCGGATCTGGCCGCCCCGCTGGATCCGCGCTTCACGTTCGACGGTTTTGTCGTCGGCAAGCCAAACGAATTTGCCTACGCCTGCGCACGACGGGTCGCCGAACGGCCCTCCAGCCCGGGCTTTAATCCCCTGTTCCTGTACGGCGGCGTCGGACTCGGCAAAACCCACCTCATGCATGCGATCGCGTGGGAACTGACGGATCGTAGCGTGAGCCCGGTCTCGGTCGCCTATATGTCGGCCGAAAAATTTATGTACCGCTTCATTGCAGCGATTCGCAGTCAATCGACAATGGAATTCAAGGAAAGCCTGCGCAGCGTCGATGTTCTGATGATCGACGATCTGCAATTCCTGATCGGCAAAGACAACACACAGGAAGAATTCTTCCATACCTTCAATTACCTGGTTGAAGCCGGCAAGCAGATCGTCGTTTCGGCCGACAAGTCGCCCTCCGACCTCAACGGGCTGGAACATCGGCTCCGCACCCGCCTGGGATGCGGCATGGTCGCCGACCTGCACGCGACCACCTATGAGCTGCGCTTTTCGATCCTGGAGGCCAAGGCAGCCCGCGCCGGAGTCGAGGTTCCGGTCAAGGTCATGGAATTCCTGGCGCACCGGATCACCTCCAACGTGCGGGAGCTGGAAGGTGCACTGAACCGCCTGGTCGCCCATGCCAACCTGTTCGGCCGGCCGGTCACGCTGGAAACCACGCATGAAGTGCTGCACGATATTCTGAAAGCGCACGACCGGCGCGTGACGATTGAAGAAATTCAGAAGAAAGTCGCAGAACATTACAGTATCCGCCTGACCGACATGTCATCGGCTCGGCGGGCGCGCGCGGTCGCGCGTCCACGGCAGGTGGCGATGTATCTGGCAAAGCAACTCACCAGCCGCAGCCTGCCGGAGATCGGACGAAAATTCGGCAACCGGGACCATACGACGGTCATGCACGCCGTCTCACGCGTGTCCGAACTGATGGAACGCGACGGCGCGTTCGCCGAGGATGTGGAACTGCTGCGCCGGCTGCTTGAATCCTGACGGCAGCCACCCCTTCGGCGTTCCCGCACGCCGAAGGTTTCACGTCCAATAAAGCGCCAGTCGGCGCCGCGATCAGGCGGCGGCGCGCAACTCCTCCTTCGCCGCAGCCTTGATCATGTCGGCCCCCTTCTCCGCAATCATGATCACGGCCGCATTGGTGTTGCCCGACGGCACCGTCGGCATGATCGACGCGTCGACCACGCGCAGCCCTTCGATCCCATGCACCCGGAGGCGATCATCCACCACCGCCATCGGGTCCGGCCCCATCTTGCACGTGCCGATCACGTGATAGGTAGTCTGCCCGTTCTCACGGGCGAATTGCAGCCACTCGTCATCGCTTTGCACGCGGTCACCGGGATTCATTTCATAGGCGCGATAGCGGTCCAGCACCCGGTTGTTGATAATCCGCCGGCCGATCTTCATGCCGTCAACCAGCACCCGCTGGTCATACGGGTCGGCCAGATAGTTGGCCCGGATGGCCGGGGAAGCGTGCGGATCGGCCGAACGGGTATGGATCGACCCCTTTGACTCGGGCCGGCACTGATACACCGTCAGCGTCATGCCGGGCTCGGTGTCCAGCACCCGGGTCTGCGCGTTGCCATAGCTGGCGTGGGCGAAATGGAACTGCACATCCGGCTCTTCCAGCTCCGGCCGCGTCCTGACGAAGCCATAGGCGATACCCGCGGTGAAGGTCAGGATGCCGCGGCGCTGCGTGTAGTATTTCACAACCTCCTTGGCCAAGGCCAAACCACGGCTCCGCTCATTCAGCGTCACCGGCAGCTTCACCCGCCAGTTCATGCGCGGCGCATAATGGTCGCGGTAATTCTCACCGACACCCGGCAGCGCATGCAGCACCGGAATCCCGGCCGTGGCCAATATCTCTGGATTGCCGATGCCGGACAGCTCCAATATATGCGGCGATTTGACTGCGCCGGCCGAGACAATGACCTCTCGTTTCGCCCGCGCCTCCTTGGCCACCCCACCCTGGGTATAGGCAACGCCAACCGCGCGCTTGTCCTCCAGCAGCAGCTTCGTTGTGTACGCCTCGGTCTCGATCTTCAGGTTGGATCGGCTGCGCACCGGCTCCAGGAAGCCGCGCGCGGTGGACCAGCGCTCACCGTTCTTCTGCGTCACCTGGAAATAGCCGAACCCCTCCTGGCGACCGTTGTTGTAGTCCTTGTTGCGCGGGAAACCTTCATCCACCGCCGCATCGATGAACGCATCCAGCAGTTCGGCCCGTTCCCGCATATGATCGACGTGCAACGGCCCGCCGCGCCCGCGTGATTCGTCGCCGCCCGGGGCAAAATGCTCCGCCTTGCGGAAATACGGCAGCACCGCATCATAGGACCAGCCACGGTTCCCGTACTGCGCCCAGGTATTGTAGTCGAGCGGATTGCCACGCACGTACAGCATGCCATTGATCGAGCTGGAACCGCCCAGCGTCTTGCCACGCGGGATCGGCACCCGGCGGTTGGCCGCGTTCGGCTCCGGCTCGGTTTCGAAGTTCCAGTTGAGCTTCGGGTTGTTCAGCAGCTTGGTGAACCCGGCCGGGATGTTGATCCACATGGAGGCGTCTTTCGGACCAGCCTCCAGCAACAGCACCGTCGTCCGCTGATCCTCGGTCAGCCGGTTTGCCAGCACGCACCCGGCTGAACCGGCGCCCACAACGATGTAATCGAACTCCTGCATCGTCTCTCCCCCGTTTGTGACGATCCTATACCCACACCACGGCAGCGGCAAAACCCGCGACACTAACGCGATCGTTGTTGCAACGCCCCATCGCATCGCTTTGCCCGCCGGCCCGCGCTGTGGCACAGGTGCATACATGGCGCGATTTTCGGGTTGGGCGTTGGTTCGGCATGGCACCGGACGCGTATGGGAAAGGCAGTGGCGCGACGCCCAGCCGAAGGCGGCGTACGACGTCGTCATCGTCGGCGCCGGCGGGCATGGGCTGGCCACGGCCTACTACCTGGCCCGCGAACATGGCATCCGCGACATCGCCGTGCTCGACAAAGGCTGGTTGGGCGGCGGCAACACCGGCCGGAATACAACCATCATCCGATCCAACTATCTGCGCCCCGAAAGCGCCGCGCTGTATGAGCATGCGCTGAAGCTGTGGGAAAACCTGGCGCAGACGCTGAACTACAATGTGATGTACTCGCCCCGCGGCGTGCTGATGCTGGCCCACACGCACCATGACGTGCAGGTTTTCCGGCGGCATGTCCACGCCAACCGGTTGATGGGGATCGATAATGAGTGGCTGACCCCCGCACAGGCCAAGGCGTTCTGTCCACCACTCGATATCAGCGCGGATCTGCGTTTTCCCGTCCTCGGCGCCGCCCTGCAACGCCGCGGCGGTATCGCCCGGCATGATGCCGTTGCCTGGGGCTATGCGCGCGCGGCCAGCGCCATGGGCGTCGATATCATCCAGAACTGTGAGGTGACGGCGATCCGGCGCGATGCCGGCGGCGCGGTCAGCGGCGTTGAAACGACATTGGGGCCGATTGCCGCCCGGCGGGTCGGCATCGTCGCCGCGGGCCATACCAGCGTGCTGATGGCGATGGCCGGGGTGCGCATGCCGCTGGAATCGTTTCCGTTGCAGGCATTGGTGAGTGAGCCGGTGAAGCCGGTGATGCCATGCGTGGTGATGTCGAATACGATCCACGCCTACGTTTCACAGTCCGACAAGGGGGAATTGGTGATCGGCGGCGGCACCGACGCTTATACGTCCTACAGCCAGACCGGCGGCCTGCATATCGCTGCGGAAACGTTGCAGGCGCTCTGTGAGCTGTTTCCGTCCTTCCGCCGGCTGCGCATGCTGCGCAACTGGGGCGGCGTTGTCGATACAACACCGGACCGATCTCCCATCATTGGTCTGACGCCGGTGGCGAACCTTTTCGTCAATTGCGGCTGGGGCACCGGCGGC
>DAICYU010000019.1:14929-18784 GCA_027311485.1 Acetobacteraceae bacterium | reverse complement strand
TTGTTCAGGCCGATGTTGACGCCGCCGTCGAGCTGGATGTTCGGGTGGCTGGCCGGGACCCAGGCCAGGCCCAGGTCTGCGGAATATTGGTGCGTCACGCCGGCGGGATCGAAGTTGGTGTCGGTCCAGACCTCGGCCGAGGCGGTACGGACCGCGCTGCGTCCGACCTGGCGCGCCCGCCTGCGCGATGGCGCCGCTGCGTTGCCGACCGACCTATCCGACGGATTGCGCATCCTGACTGCAGCCGCAATCGCCGCTGTGATCCCGTCCGTTCCGGTTGCGTCACCGGATGCCGGCAGTGAAGCAACAGACGCGTTGCCTTGTCGCCTGAACGACCTTCAGCGGCAGACGGTCTGGCTGACCAAGGCAACTGAACGGACGGCCGAAGCCGCTGGGCGAGTCAGCGGCCGGTGCGGATCGGTTCTTGAATCCTCGGGGATGGCCTTCGTCAATATCAACACCAATGCCGAGGCCAGCACGCAGCTAGCCTCTTCGATTGAACAGGTGAGCCAGGAACTGATCCGAACCGCCGCCGCTTCCCGCGAAGCGTCAGTGTCGGCTGAACAGGCTGCCGAAGCGATCGCACGGCTGGAGCATGCGGCCGGCGAAATCGGCACGGTGACGGATATCATCCGGCGCATTGCCGCGCAGACAAACCTGCTGGCGCTGAATGCGACGATTGAGGCAGCCCGCGCGGGCGCCGCCGGGCGCGGCTTCGGCGTGGTCGCCAATGAAGTGAAGGATCTTGCCCAGCAAACCGCCCGAGCGACCGAAAACATTGGCGGGATGGTCAAGGCCATCGGCCTGGCGGTCAACGGTGCTGCCGATCGCGTTCGCGGCATTCAGGATATGACCTTAGCCGTCGAACAAATGGCCGCCACCGGCGCCGCCGCGGTCGAGCAGCAGCGCGCCTCGATCATGGAAATCAGCCGTACCGCACAGGATACCTCCGTGGCGGTTTCTGCGATGCACGAAGGCATTGAGGATGTGGCGACGCAGTCCTTCGGACTTCATACGGCGATTGAGGAACTGCTTTCCGGCATCGAAATTCTGAATGTCAAAGCCGGACAGTTAGGCGCGGCCGTCTGAACGGCAGGGTGATCGGCGCTTTCATTTTGGCCGTTAACCATTCATTAGTAATTATCCTGCTAGTCCTGATACCGACAAGACAGGATGCGCTCTACCAATGTACTTCAATGTACTCAGGATAGGAATAACGTGTAAGCGCATCGACGCCATGGCGTTACATGTCCAAGTCATCCTCGCCAACCACCACCGTGGTCATGCCATCACAACAAGCGACGGTGTCGCGGCATGAGCTTGCGTGCAGCCCACGCCGCCGAAGTGCGGACACCGGAACCAGATGCCCTGCTTGGGCTTGTTCATCGTGCCGACGCCCAGGCAACCAAGGGCACGTCCGATCTTGAACGCCGGGGGCTGGCTTACCTGCAGGCGGGCTACCCGCTGCATCTGCGCGGTCCTGCCGGCAGCGGCAAAACGACACTGGCGCTGCGTATCGCCAGCCAGTTGAAACGGCCGGTCATGCTGCTTGTCGGCGATGCCAGTTTCGACACCCGCCGTCTCGTCGGGCACGAGGAAGTAACCCGCACCAAGCGCGTGGTCGATCGCTATATCAGCAGCGTGGTGAAGGTGGAAAACCAGACGCACGCCGTCTGGCTGGATCGTGCGCTGACCGTTGCCTGTACCGATGGCTGCACGCTGGTCTATGACGAGTTCAACCGCGCGCCACCTGCCGCGAACAACGTTCTGCTGACGGTGCTGGAGGAGCGGCTGCTGATCCTTTCCAAAGCCGGCCGCGGTGAAAGCTACCTGTCGGTGCATCCGGATTTCCGTGCCATCTTCACGTCGAATCCGGTCGATCACGTCGGCACAAACCTGACCCAGGACGCCCTGACTGATCGCATGATCACCCTCGACCTTGATGTCTTCGATCGTGACACGGAAGTGGCGATCGTCACGGCGCGATCCGGCCTGAAAGCCGGTGAGGCGGCGCGGGTTGTCGATGTCGTGCGAGACTTCCGGATGTCGCGCGAATATGCGCAACGGCCGACGCTGCGCGCCTCAATCATGATCGCGCACATCGCGGCGGCGCAAAAGCTTCGGCTGTCGGCCGATGATCCGCGCTTCGTCCAGGTTTGCCTCGACGTCCTGGCAAGCAAGCTGAAGCCTGACAGCGATGGGCGCCCGGATCACCGGCAGCGCCAGCTATTGAGTCAACTGATCGACCACTTCTGCACCGAAACCATACGGGCCGGACAGAAGGGAGCCGGTGCATGATACCGCGCCTTGCCAGTTCTCCGCCGCGGACCCGCCCGGTGCGCGCGAACATGGGTCAACCGCGCCTGGAAAGCCTGGCGGCTGAATTCGCGTTACTGACACAGCGACGATCCCGAGCCATCCACGAGCTGGAATTACTGGATCAGCAGCGCGCCAACACAGCCGCGGTGCTGTTGAAATTGCAGAAGCGCATCAGCTGGATCATGGACCGGATGGACGCGCTCGGCCCCGACCTGCGGATATCCGGTCCTGAACCGTCCTTCCCGCTGGCCCATCCCGCATCTGCCATCCCGTCGCACACCCGACCGCCGACCGCCGCCGAGGCGTTGGCCGAGATCGGCCGGCAATGGATCGCCGCGCAGCCACCACAAACGGATGAGCCATCCCGGCCGCGCCGGCCAAAACGGCCCTGATCAGAGGATCCGCCGCCATGAACGCACACACTCTCACCAGCCTGGTGGAAAGCACCAAGCGTCAAATGACGTCCATCACCGGTATGGAATACGACACCATCAGCGAATTCGATCAAGCAGGGGACGGCTGGGCCGTGGTGATCGACATGCTGGAGCATCGGTCCGTCCCGCGTACACAGGACCTGCTGTCGACGTTCGAGGTCCGGCTGGATAACGCCGGCCAGGTGACCCGCTGGAAGCGGACCGGCCGCTGCACCCGCGGCCAACAGGGCTGACGCGTACCTGGAAGTCTTTGTTTTACCGCATGGCTTGCGCCTTCCGGCTTTCAGCCTCTGGCGATCAAGCCCCATCCTGAATGGAGACCACCGTGTCCTTGCAGCAAAACGCCGGCCTGGCAGACATTCTGGAGCGGATACTCGACAAAGGCATCGTCGTTGCCGGCGATATTTCAGTCAGCCTTGTAGGCGTGGAACTGCTGACGGTTCGCATTCGGTTGGTGGTCGCATCGGTCGATCGCGCACTGGAAATGGGAATCCGTTGGTGGGAAACCGATCCGGCGCTGTCCACGCGGCCGCAGCCCGACACCGCAGCGCTGCTGGAACGGGTCGCCCGGTTGGAGCACGCACTTGCCGCCGCCACCGGCGCACCCGCGTAGGGGCAGGATCATGGTCATCCGCACGCCCCGCCGAGCCTTTACTGTGTCTCGGGCGTTGAGCGAACGGGCCCGCGGGGGCCGCGCCGGTGAAGCCGAAGCGCCGGACATCGCCGGTCTTGGCGGTATTGCCGGTATGATTGGTGCCCTGCGCGGCCTGGTCGAGCAGCTTTCGGCGGCCGGCGAACCTGCCAAGATTGGCGATCCTGCCGGAACTGGCGATTCTGCAAGGGCCGAGGACCCGAGTGCTGCAACATTCACGTTCGGCGGCCAGAATACACGGGTTGTCTTCGGCTATACACTGCGCATGGGGCCTGATGGCGTCAGCGCCGAACGATTCGGTGACGTCCCGGCTAAAAGTCCTGACGCGCGACCCGCGGCCTTGCAGCCGATTACCGAGGTCTACCAGGACGGCGACGTTGTCGTCGTGATTGCCGAACTGCCCGGGGCCGATCCCGATCGGGTGGTTTGCCGGCCCAAAGGCTCGATACT